>NZ_ALJJ01000010.1:0-11757 GCF_000287855.1 Campylobacter sp. FOBRC14
TTTTCTTAAAAAGGAGAATATCATGATTCAACTGATGCAAGGTTTTCCACCTGCTGCTGATACCCAGGTGGATTTAAGCAATTGGCGTAAACCGCCGTTTAACCGCTGGGCATATAGCCATGTAAATGAGATCTGCCTTCCGCTACCATATTCAACGATCCAAACAATATCGCTCCTCTTGCCAAAACGGATGTGTTGGAGCTAAAAGAATTTAGCCTGCAAAGCGGTAGCGAAACGCTTGATATAAACAAGTGGCTTGAGCAGACATATACTGATGGTATCGTGATTTTACGCAAAGGAGAAATTGTATTTGAAAGATATTTTGGTGAGATGCACCAAAATAGACCCCATATTTTCATGTCTGTTTCAAAGTCAGTTTTAGGTCTCATATATGGCATACTCGTAGAAAAGCTAGGGCTAAATTTAGATCGAGAAATAAGCACCATTATCCCCGAAATTAAAGGTTCGGCGTTTGAAGGTGCGACGCTACGAGATCTACTTGATATGAGAGTGGGCGTGGAATTTGACGAAAACTATCATGCTACTCATGGGGCGATCATAGCTTACCGTAAGGCTCAAGGCTGGGATCCTTTTTTAAAAGATGATCCCGTGATGAATTTACGTGAATTTTTCCCGACATTGAGTGCTAAAGACGGCGAACACGATAAGCGTTTTCATTACGTTTCGCCAAATACCGATTTACTGGGTTGGGCGATAGAGCGTTTAAGCGGCGAGCGATATGCCGATTTAGCCAGCAAATACTTATGGCAACCTATGGGAGCGGAACAAAACGCCTTTATAACGGTAGATCGTATTGGTACGCCACGTTGTGCGGGTGGCTTTAACGCCAACTACCCGCGATTTGGCTCGCATCGGTAGGTTGTTTGCTACCAAAGGGAAAGTAGGTGCGAAGCAGATCATACCTGAAAGCTGGATAGATGATATTTTGAATAATGGCGATGAGCGAGCTTGGAATAGCGGCAATTTTTATGAGCTCTACGATAAAAAACCTATACATTACCGCTCGAAATGGTATGTCGAGCACGGCAAAAATCCGATGATATTCGGGCTTGGAGTATTTGGGCAAAATTTATTCGTAGAGCCAAATTCCGACCTAGTTATAGCTAAATTTTCATCTCAACCTTTGCCGCTTGATGAAAATTTTAACCGCCTTACGCATAAAGGCGTAGATAAGTTAAGAGATATGTTGCGTTAGCTTTAAGTTTTTAAATTTAAGGAGTGTATTATGGATACTCACATCATTGCGCAATTATTGATGATCGTCGTGCTGGTTTTAATGATAAGCGGCAAAACGCCGTTATATATCACGGCGATCATCGGATCAACTATCGTTGCCCTAGTTGCGGGCTTTCCATTTTCAGGAAAAGAGGAATTTTCCATCGCTAGCTTAGTAAAATCCGGGCTAAATCCTGTCATCGCCGACATGACAGGCGTATTGTTGTTTCTTGGAATTTTAGAAGGCTCTGGATTTTTAGCGATCATCGTTCAGTCTGTCATTAGGCTGGGGATGAGAATGGGTGGAGCTCCAGGCGTTTGTGCTGCAGGCAGCATCGCTGCTGGCATAATGGGGATGCTTACCGGGTATTCGCCGCCTATCGTTACCGGCGCGATCGCAGGTCCTGCGGCTATTAAAATGGGTGCAGATCCAAATCAAACCGCAGGCACTTTAGGACACGCTGGCGGACTTGGAAATTTTGGCGGTTTTACTCATCCTACTCAAGTGGCTTTGATCGCTACGGTAGGTATCGGCTTTGGCTTGATAAATGTAGTCGGTGCTATTTGTGCATTGACGATTATATTCGTCTCATTCACCCGTATGTATTTTTATATGAAAAAGCGAAATTTACTGCTTTCTAAAGAGCAAACAAACGAGATGGTAAAAGAGCTCGAACGATCGTCTGAATCAAAGCAAGTCAGTGCATTTATCGCATTTTTGCCATTTATCGTGTTGATCTTAGGTTTTATCGTGGGGCTACCGGTTTTCATCGTCGGTGTCGTGTGCGGCGTGCTTGTGATGTTACTTGCCAAAATAAATCTTGCTCAAGGCGAAGCCATGATGATCGAGGGTTTGCAGCGCATGGCGATCCCACTAGTTGCAACTATCGGTTTTCTCTATATGTCAGGCGCGATCAAACATATCGGACTTATCAATACCATAGGCGAGCTACTCGAACCTATGCTTAGTGTATCTCCGATTTTAGTGATGCTTTTGGTCTCTATTTTTGCAGGCACGATCACACAGTCGTATTCCGCTTCGGGAGCGCTTACTATACCGATGCTAACTGTAGTCATCGCCGCTGGGGCGAACCCTCTAGCCGCTTGCGTAGCAGCAGCTAGTGGTAGCGCATTGACTCAACACTTCTTAACGGGCGGTCCCGTCGCAAATTTGCCGACTCTGATTCCGGTTTGCGAAGGCTCAGATCTAAAAACGGCTAACCGCTTTCAGCGCCCGTCTATTTTGTGTGGCGTAGCTACGGTCATCATGTTTTCATTTTTATTAAACGCTATTAGTTTATGATTCATAGCGGGCGTAAGCTAAATTTGCGCCCGTAAATTTCAAAGGCTGTTGTTTATTGCTTCCTCTAATATATTTTTAGTCTGATCGGTATGTTCTACGCTTAGTTTTATGAGCTCTTCTAAATTTTTATCCTCATAAGCTTTTAGGATCGCCCTGTGTTCTTCGTTAGACGATTGGATATGCGAGTTTTTGTATAGCAGCGACAGCGAAACGTACGGGATCGCCGCGCTTATTAAATTTTCTACTATCGCAAACGTCCTACCGTCCATCTCGCTTTGCCAAAAGCATCGATGAAACTGGGCGTTTAGTATCGCCCATTCGTTCACATCCTCGCACGCCTCTATACTTTGTTGAATTTCAGTAGCCTTTTGCAGATATTTTTCGTCGTAATTTTTAAATCCGTCAGCTATAAGCTTGGGCTCCAATAAAATTCTCAAATCGTAAATTTCTTTTGCATCTTCGTAGCAAAGCCCCTTTACGATGGCACCTTTATATGGATCGAAACTTATCAGACCTTCGGCGGTCAAAACTTTCAGCGCCTCTCTTACGGGGGTCGAGCTAACACCGAGTCGTTTTGAAATTTCATTTTGTCTAAGCCTCTCGCCCGATTTTATTTTGCCTTTCAATATATCTTGACTTAGGCTGTGAACTATAAATTCCGCCGTAGTCATAGGGCGGCTACCATATACCATCTATCTAACTCCAAATTTTTGAAAGCATTATACAAAAAATAATATAAAAACAGCCCAAGCGTTAAATTCAGAAATTTTCAAATTCCTCTTTTATCCTTTTAAACGGCGTTTCATTCGCGATCAAAATCATAAGCAGCAATCTCGCTTTAATGGCAGATAGCCAGCCGGACATTATGCAGCCGCTTTTTTGTAAGTCGATTTCGGAGCCTTTATATCCGTATGTTTTAACAGCGCAAATTCCACTACCCGTCCTAGACGATACGACGATTGGAATTTTTAATTTGCAAATTTCATCCGCCATGTCAAAAGATACGTGCCCGGCGCCAAATCCGTTTATTACCAAACCTTTAAATTCCGAATTCACGATCATTTTTATCATCTCGCCGCCATTGTCCAAATAGCTTTCCACGATAGCTATTTTAGGAAATTCTTTAAGCGGCAAAGGATATACCTTTCTATCTACCGTGGCTGATATATATTTTGCCTTCCCCTCGGCTATGACGCCTTGAATTCCTGCGTTTACGGATACAAAAGTCTGCAATGAAAGAGTGTTGCTTTTGTGCGCCCATTTTGCCGAATGTATCGTGTCGTTTAGCACTACCAAAACCCCTCTATTTTTGCTTTCTAGCTCAAGCGCCGCGATGACGGAAGCATATATGTTTCCCGCACCGTCGGCGCTGATGTTATCGGCATTTCTCATCGCACCCGTTATGATTAGCGGCGCTGCTTCATCCCATATCAAATTTAAGAAAAAAGCGCTTTCTTCCAAGCTGTCCGTCCCTTGAGTGATTATCACGCCGCGAGCTCCGCTCTTTACCTGCTCTTTAGCCCATTTATAGACCCTAACCAGATCGACTATTTTTAAACTGCCACTTGGCAAAGCCAGTATCGTTTCGGCTTTTATCTGCGCCATGTCTTTTAAAATCGGCACCGCCGCGATGAGTTCGGCTGCGCTGAAACTGGGCTTTACACCGTCTTTACCGCCGTTTGCGCTCATACATATGGTTCCGCCTAGCGCACCAATAGAAATTTTTGGTTTTGACATTTTGCTTTCCTTTCTTTTTAAAAATTATGAAATTATACTATTTTTTAAAAAAATTTTCCATTTAATATATCTAATATTATATATAATTTTTCAAAAAAGTTGTATAATACGTTTTGAATTTTAAAGAAACTTCATAAAAGAAAGGAGCGCAAATGTTGATCGCAGCGCAATGCGTTATGATTTTAACGCTTTTATTGATGATAAGTGGTAAAACACCACTTTACACCACGGCCATAGTCGGATCTGCCATAAGTACGCTAGTAGCGGGTATACCTATCACGGCGGCGAAGGGCGCGGTCTCTTTAGCCTCGTTGATAAACGGAGGTCTAAACCCCGTTATAGCCGATATGACGGGAATTTTGATGTTTATAGGCGTCATGCAATCTAGCGGCTTTATGGACGTCATAATAAAAAATATAGTAAGGCTAGGCAATAAACTGGGCGGCGGCGCAGGCGTTGCTACGGCAGGAGGTATAGCAGCGGGCGTCATCGGAATGCTTACGGGTTTTACACAGCCTGCTATCACCGCCGTTATCACGGGGAGTGCATCCATAAAATTAGGAGTAGATCCCAATAGATCCGCCGGCATCCACGGGCATGCCGGAATTTTAGGGAATTACGGCGGATTTACGCATCCGACGCAAGTAGCCGTTATCGCGGTCAGCAATATCGGTTTCGGGCTAATAAATGTTATTGGCGCTTTGGTCTCGCTTTGCGTTTTCGCGTGCGCGTTCGTGAGATTAAAAAGGCATCAGAAAAAGGAGGGAATTTCGATTTCTAAGGAAGATTTAGAAAAAATCGCCAAAGAATTCGAAGCTAGCAACGACAAAATTCCAGCTTGGAAAGCGTTTTTGCCTTTTTTGATGCTGTTCGCGGGCTTTGTCGCGGGATATCCCGTATTCATAGTAGGCACGGCAAGCGCGATATTTACCATACTTCTTTCGGTTTTAAATTTTAAAAACGGCGAAAACGATATGTTAGAAGGCGTAGGCAAAATCGCCACTCCTTTGGTCGCCACCATCGGCTTTTTGTTTATGAGCGGCGTCATAAAACAGATCGGTCTTGCAAATTTGATAAGCGAGGTTTTTACTCCGATGCTTACTCACGCGCCGCTGCAAAGCATGCTCATAGTCTCGGCTCTGGCGGGTTTCGTCACGCAAAGCAACGCCGCGTCGGTAGCCATAACCATTCCGTTTTTGCAAGCCGCACTTTCGTTGGGCACTGCAAGTCCTTTGTCGCTAGCCGTGATGGCTGCGGGAGGCAGCGCTATGATGCAGTATTACTTAACGGGCGGACCGGTCGCGGCGCTTGCGACCGTTATCCCGGTAATCCCCGGCTCCGAGCTTAAAGCGGCGAATAAATTCCAGCGTCCGAACATGCTGTTCGGGTTAGCGGTTTTGTTCGTGCTATCTTTCATATTTTCTATTTAGAGGCAGAATTTTGCGCTTTGCGGTGCGAATTCTTCACAAACTGCGCCGTCATCAAAGCGGCGCGGCGAAACCATAAAATTCAAACCGCAAAATTTCGCCGCGTCCGAGGCTTTCATAAGCGCCGTATAAACGCATGAAGCGGCGGAATTTATCTCGCTTGCTTTTAGGTTGGGTTTGAGCCGCGAAAATTTATTCAAGCGAAATTAAGGTATAATTCGACCGAAAAACGCCGCTTTGATGACATGGCGGGCAATTTAAAGCGAGATCAAAATTCCAAACAAAGGAGAGACGATGAAAAATACGGCATTCGTAACCGGCGCTACGAGCGGGTTTGGCGAGGAGATAGCGCGCGAGCTAAGCGCGCAAGGCTATAAGATCGTAGCTTTAGGGCGCAGGAGGGAGCGCTTAGAAAAGCTAGCCCTAGAGCTTGGCGATACGCACATCGTCGCAGCCGATGTTCGCGATAAGGATGCGATCTTTGACGCCGTTAAAAATTTACCCGAAAATTTTCGTGATGTCGAAGTGCTGGTAAATAACGCGGGTCTGGCGCTGGGTTTAGACGGCTTTGCGGATACGGACGTCAAGAATCTCGAAATTATGGTCGATACGAACATCAAGAGTGGACTTTTCGTCGATAAGAAAAATGGATAAAATTTATCGGCTCCGTTTCGATCAAATATCGATTTATTTTGGTAGAGTATTGATGCTTCCGGTAGCTGATTTTTGCACGGATAAGACTCGTAACCTTTAAATATGCTTTATTTTCTTGTAAGTATACACGGATGATGGGCGGTTAACCAAGCAAAATCAACGCTGCTCGTATCGATTTGCAGAGTGAGCACAACTCGGTTGCGCAAATCACTCAGCACCCCGAATTTATTTCAACTCGCCCCAGTTTTTCGCTACATTTAGCGACGTTTTTAACGGCACGTTTAGCTTATAAATTTCTTGCATTATCTTTTGTGCCGCCTCGCCAAACTCCGCCGCATGCTCGTCTGCGACTTCAAAAATCAGCTCGTCGTGGATTTGCAGCAGCATTTTTGCCCTCACGCTGCAAAGCGGGCGGATCTTTACCATCGCTAGCTTTATGATGTCGGCCGCCGAGCCTTGAAATATCGTATTTACCGCCTCGCGCTCATACATCGCAGTCTGCATTGGCGTTGCGTTTGTGAAGTCAAAAAATCGCTTCCTACCAAGCAAAGTCCGCACGAAGCCCTCATTTTTCGCCGCCGTTTTGATGCCCTCCAAAAAGCCCTTTATCGTAGGAAATGCCTTAAAATAGCGCTCTATATACTCCTTCGCCTCGGCGCGCGAGATATTTACCTGCCCTGCTAGCTTGCTCGAACCCATGCCGTAAATCAGACCAAAATTTATGCTCTTTGCTACGGCGCGGTTTTGCCCATCTGCGCTACCAAATATGCTTATCGCCGTGCGCGCGTGGATGTCTTCGTCGTTTTCAAACGCCTTTAAAAGCGCCTCGTCGCGGCTAAAATGCGCGAGCAATCTAAGCTCGATCTGACTGTAATCAAGCCCGACAAAGCTATATCCCTCCTTCGCCTCAAAGGTCTCGCGCACGTCTTTTGCTAGCGAGCCGCGAGCGGGGATATTTTGCAAATTTGGATTTTTGCTCGCGAGCCTGCCCGTACTCGTTCCAGTCTGGACAAAATTCGTATATATCCTGCTATTTTCATCTTTATTTGCTAAATTTAACAGCGGTTCGCAGTATGTGCTTTGCAATTTGTAAAGCTCGCGGTATTCGAGCAGCTTTGCTATCACGAGGTGTGCGTCTATTAGCTCAGCGAGCACCGCCTCATCGGTGCTGTAGCCCGTTTTGGTCTTTTTTTTCACTGGAAGTTTCAAATGCTCAAACAGCACCGCACCAAGCTGTTTGACCGAATTTATATTAAAATTTTCGCCCGTAAGCTCATAAATTTCGCTCGTTAAAATTTTGATTTTTGCGTCGTTTTGCAGGATCAAATTTTGCATTTTTTTCTTGTTTATCGCGATGCCAACGCTTTCCATATCAAAAAGCGTGAGGATAAAAGGAAACTCGTGTGCGTTTGCAAGTTCGATGAGCGCGGGGTCAAGCAAATTTAAAAAGCTTTTGTAAAATTTCAGCGTTATCCACGCGTCTTCGGCAGCGTATTTGGCGGCGTTTTCTAGTGGCACGGAGGCAAAGGTCTCGCCCCGCCTCACCACGTCTTCAAATTTGATCGTATCGTAGTTGTATAGCCGCTTTGCCAGCGCGTCCATACCCACAGCCTGCGACGGGTCGGCAAGCCATGCCAGCACCATCGTATCTTTAAATTTTACGGGCGGTTCGAGCCCTAAATTTCGCTTCACGACCTTAAAATCATACTTTAAATTTTGCCCGACGACACAGCCTTTGTAAATCTGCCCCACCGCCCACGCGGCAAAGTCCGTGCCCACCTGCTTTGGCGCACCAAGATAGCTGTGAGCGACTGGCACGTAGTAGGCGTTCTCGTCGTTAAAACAAAAGCTAAATCCCACGAGCTTTGCACTCTGCGTGTCGATGTCCGTAGTCTCGGTGTCAAAGGCGATGATGGTCTCCTCGGTGATGTTTGCTAGCAGGCTTTCGATCGCGCTTTCGTCGGTCAGTAAATTTGCATTAAAGCCAAGCTTAAATTCGGCGTTTTCACCGCTATTTTGGAGCGATTTTAGCACGCGGCTAAGATCAAATTCGCGCAGCATATCAGCGACTTTTAAAAGAGGGTTTTGCTGCGGAAATGGTGCGTCCGCAAAATCCACCATATCAGGCGCATCATCAAAAAGCGTAGTTAGCCGCTTGCTCAAAAACGCGCTCTCACGCCCGGCGGCGAGCATCTCGCGCGTGCGCTCGTTTCTAACGAGGGCTAAATTTTCGTAAATCGCCTCCAAGCTGCCAAACTCGGCGAGCAGCTTTTTCGCCCCGACTGCGCCGATGCCTTTGACGCCGGGGATATTGTCCGAGCTATCTCCAGCGATCGCCAGAAAATCGCGAATCTGCTCGGGGCGCACACCGTATTTTTCCACGCAGCTTGCCGTGTCATGTTCGATCTTGCTAAGCGGGCTATAAATGCTGACCTTGCCGTCCTCGATGAGCTGATAGAGGTCTTTGTCATGCGTTACGACGCGCACGAACACATCCTGCGACTTGGCGAGCCTCACTGCTGTAGCGATGATGTCGTCGGCTTCGTAGCCCTCGCGCGAGATAGCGCAAAGCCCCATTTTCTCGATCATCTCGATGCAAACGGGCAGCTGCTCTTTTAGCGCGGCGGGGGCTTCGGAGCGGTTTGCTTTGTAGTCGCCTGCGATCTTGTGGCGCAGCGTCTCTCCCTTGCCTTCAAGCGCGAAAATGATGTAATCGCTTGGGAATTCGTTTTTTAAATTTAAGATAAAATTTGCAAATCCGCTTATCATCCCACTTGGCTTGCCGTCGCGGTTTTTGAGGTTTGGCATGGCGTAGTAAAGCCTGAAAAAGAAGCCAAAAGTGTCGATTATCGTGAGTGTTTTCATCGTTTTTCCTTTGGCATGATTATGGCAAATTTGAGTTAAAATTTAGGTTAGAGAGATACTTCTTTAATGCTAGGATAAGAAGCTTAAATCAACAAGACACATCGAATAAACTATGTATAGTTATCATGTCTTTGAGAAAATTCAGAGATATCAAAAATAGATTTTGGCTCTATAATGTAAAAATCGGCAATGATAACGTCGTTTTGTAGGATTTTACTCAAATACTAGTCGCGTTCTCCTACTCTTGAAGGCCAAAATAATACTTTATTTAGAGCAAAGCCTAAATTTTAAAAAGAGTAGCCAACTATACAAGTAAGCCAGCTCTTTTAAATCAATACAAATTTATTTTTTTACCCTTTTTACCCATCTCCGCCAATTCCCCAGCCAAAAATTCTCCCGTATAACTCCCCGTCTTTTTGAAATTTTTAGCCACGTCTTTGACGCTACCTGTAGCGATTATTTTACCGCCCTTTGCGCCACCTTCCGGACCCATATCGACGATGTAGTCGCAGTTTTTGATGACGTCCATATTGTGCTCGATGACAAAGACCGAGTTACCAAGCTCGACAAGGTGATGTAGCACGCGCACGAGGCGATCGACATCGGCAAAATGCAGCCCCGTGGTAGGCTCATCAAGGATATATAGCGTATTTCCCGTGTCCGTGCGGCTTAGCTCCTTTGCGAGCTTGACGCGCTGCGCCTCGCCGCCGCTTAGCGTGGTCGCATTTTGCCCCAGCGTGATGTAGCCTAGCCCCACGTCTTGTAGCGTTTTTAGCTTTTGATAAATTTTAGGCACGGCTTTAAAAAACTCCAAAGCCTCGTCGATGCTCATATTTAGCACATCTGCGATCGATTTGCCTTTGTATAAAATTTCCAGCGTCTGCGCGTTATAGCGAGTGCCACCACATGCGTCGCACACGACATTTACATCGGGCAAAAAGTGCATCTCGATCGTGATCTCGCCCTCGCCTTGGCACTTTTCGCAGCGTCCGCCCTTGACATTGAAGCTAAATCTACCGATCTTGTAGCCTCTTAGCTTAGCTTCTTTTGTCTGCGCAAACAGTCCGCGGATCTCGTCCATCACGCCCGTATAGGTTGCTGGATTACTGCGCGGTGTGCGTCCGATCGGACTTTGATCAAGGTAGATCACTTTGTCTAGATTTTCAAGTCCGCCTAAATTTACTCCCGCGACCTTTTTTACTTTCTTTGCGCGGTTTAGCTGCTCCTGCGCTTCTGGTAGCAGGGTTTGCAGTACCAAGGAGCTTTTACCGGAGCCACTTACACCTGTGATCCCTACCAAATTTCGCAGCGGAAAGCGCGCGGATAAATTTTTGATATTATTGATATTTACGTTTGAGATTTCCAGCCACTTTTCTTGCTTGCGGTTTTGACGGTAGTTGATCGTTTTTGTGCCGTTTAGATACTGCGCTGTCGTGGTGTCAGACGCTAGCAGCTCCTTTACGCCGCCTGCAAATATGACGCTGCCTCCAAATTTACCCGCTCCCTCGCCGATATCCACGACGAAGTCCGCTTCCTTTATCGTCTCTTTATCGTGCTCCACGACGATCACGGAGTTGCCCTTGCTTTGCAAGTTTCGTAGCGTCTTGATGAGCTTTAAAGTGTCGCGCTCGTGCAGCCCGATACTTGGCTCATCGAGCACATACATCACGCCGCTTAGCCCGCTGCCGATCTGGCTTGCGATCCTGATACGTTGCGCCTCGCCACCGCTAATAGTGCGTGCGTCGCGTCCGAGAGAGAGATAACCAAGCCCCACGTCAAAAAGAAAATAAAGCCGCTCGTTTATTTCTTTCAGGATAGGCGCGGCGATCATCTTGTCCTGCTCGCTGAAATACTCGAAATTCGCCCCGTTTGAGAAAAATGCCGTGCTCTCCTCGATACTCATATCCAAAATTTCACCGATCCCGCGCCCCGCGACTTTGACGGCGAGCGACTGAGGCTTCAAACGATGTCCGCCACACGCCGAGCAAATTTTCTCGCTCATATACTCGTCAAAGTCTTTGTAGTCTTTTAGCAGATTGTGCGAAATTTTGACCGCGCCCTCGAAGGCTCGCGTGATCTTGTGCCGCTTCCAGAAAAACTCGACCTCCTTTACATTGCCGTAAAGCACGAGCCGCTTTTCATCTTCGCTTAGCTCATAATAAGGCTTGCTCACGTCGATGCCGTTTTGCTCGCAAAAAGCCAGCACGAATTTATAATAGTAGCTCATATTGTAGCCATACAGCAGCTTTATCGCGCCATTTTCGATGCTCTTTTCCTCGTCGATGACTTTGCTAAGATCGAGGCTATATCTGATGCCTAGCCCGTCGCAGCTCTCGCACGCGCCCTTTGGCGAGTTGAAGCTAAAACTAAGCGGTTCAAGCGGCGTGAATGAAATTTTACAGTCAAAGCACGCCATATGCTCGCTGTAATGTATAAATTTCTCGCTTAAATTTAGCTCTTCGGCGTTTGTGATCTCCACTTCGACCTCGCCGTAGCTCTCTGTAAGCGCCTTTTCCACGTCTTGGGCGAGGCGGG
>NZ_ALJJ01000011.1:0-79351 GCF_000287855.1 Campylobacter sp. FOBRC14
CCGCCACACCGACCACCTCGCCGCAGTAGGGCTTCAAGCCGCCTACAATGAGCCCGCGCGCCATCTCGTCGTCCTCGGCTACCAAAACCGAAATCTTTTTAAGCGTTTCATAAGCGTCCATTTTTGTCCTTTAAATTTTATTTTTGGCGCGGTGTCGAAGCTCTATCATAAAAGCTTCGCTTCTGCTTTGCGATTGCATGGCAAAATAGGATGAGCGGCGACAGAGTGCCTAACATGTAGCACGATTTTTTGCAACGCTCCGCTCGCAACTGCAAGCAGGCTGCGATCAGCTTTACAGCTTCCCTAAAAACTAAAGAGCGTCTTGCTCTGCTTCACTCCGTTCGCAGCTTTGCAAGAAGCGAGTTACAAGTATCAGCGAAGTCAAATTTAACGTAGCGACACTATCGCCGCCGATTTCCAGCGATACTAAGTGAGCGCGGAAATCGTGCTACACGTTCGGCGCTTTGTGGAGCGAGTTAAATTTGCGTAGCATCTGTAAATCAGATCCGCATTAAAATTCCGCCCTCAAATCCACATCAAAACTAAGCTCGAACGTCGTCGGATTCGCCGCGCTTAGCAGCTTGATGTCGCCGTTTATCTTCTCGTTTGCGAGCTTCTTGCCAAAGTAAAGCCCGATGCCGCTACCTTGCTTTTTGGTCGTCTTTGGCTCGGTCAAAATTTTATCTTTCAGCGCCTCACTTACGCCGCCGCCAAAGTCGCTCACGCCAATACGGCACTTTTGCCCGTCCGCACTCACGCTGAGCTTAATCTCGCGCCTGCCTAGGTCGTCTTTAAATTTTTCCACCACCGCGTCCTTTGCGTTGTGGATCAAAATCAGCAAAATTTGCTGGATGATGTTTTCTATCTGGTGGGCTTTGATGCCCTCACTAGCCTCTAAATTTACCCGCACGTTTGCGCGGCTAAGCTCGGTGTGCATGAGAGTTAGCAGGTTTTTCACGCTTTGAGCGACGTCAAATTCCTCTATATTTTCGCTCGTTTTGTAAAAATTTCTAAAAATCTCGATCGTGTTTGAGAGTAGCTGCACCGACTTTTGCCCGCTTTGTAGCATCGAGTGCAGATTTTCATCATCAAGCTTGCCGTCTTTTTGCAGCATCAGTAGCGTTGAGATCATCAAATTTAGCGAATTTACGGGCTGAATAAACTGATGATTTATCCCGCTGATTAGCTCGCCGGCTTCACTCATTTTCGCCTTGTGCGTGAGCAAAATCTCATACTCATCTTGCAGCTTTTTGATCCTCGCATACATGAAGTTATGCAGGAAATTTGCCGTCAGCGCGAGTGCGACGAAGGCAAACAGCAGCACGAGCGCGTTTTTTAGCACCGCGCGGTTTAGCTCGGCTAGCTCCAATTCATTGTCCGTGCCAGCCCCGATAAACCAGTTTAGCGTGGGGATCTCGGCGACCGAGATGAAATTTGAGCCGATATTTAGGCTCGTGATGTCCTCGTCTGTTAAAAACAGCTCCCTAAATTTACGCTCGATCTTTTCTTTTAGTGCCGCGTCCTTCATCGGTGAGAGCACCTCGCCGCTGTGCGTGACCAGAAACGAATACGAATTTGGCGGTAGCTTGAAGTTGCTGATATTTTTAAAGATGCCAGCAGTCTTTACCACACCGCAAAACACCGCGGCAAATTTGCCCTCTTTATGCACAGGCACGCAAAAATTTAGCGTCGCTTCGTTTAGCACCCTGTGCCTTTGCATGAAATTTACCGTCGGAGCGTCGGTGGCTTTGGTCTCTGCATACCACACGAGGCTCGTTCGATCCTCCTCTCCGCTTGTTTTTAAGATATGCTTGCCATTTACAAATATCTCGCTGTCTTCTCTTAGTAGCTGGACGATGTCGAATTCTGTGGCGTTTTGCTTAAAGAGTACGATAAAATTTTTGATCTTCTCATCGTCGCTGACGACGCCTGCGTTTTCCATAAATTTTGCCGCGCGCACGAGAGAGTTTATCCGCTCGTCCAGCCAAATTTGAAAATTATCCACGATATTTTCGCTCGTTGCGATCTTGTTTTTATTCGCCAGCTCGGTGATCTTTGCCTTTGCGCCCACGTAGATGTTTGCTCCAAGCGCGACTAGGAAAAAGCTTGAAATAATGATGATAATGTAAATTTTAAGGTTATGCTCTTTTAGGGCTTTCATAAATTTCATTTTTGCAATGTCTTATTTGCTCCACAAGACGCCGAACACATGGCACGAAATTAGCGGCCAGCTTACGCTTCCTTTAATTTTTGCTTCGTGCTTATGCACTCGCAACTGCGAGCAGAACGGCGGCGATAGCGTCGCTTCATAAGACATTGCTTCAAAATATTAATTAACGTAACTAAGAGTATATCAAAATCGGTCTAAATTTAGACCGATTTTTGTGCTTTTAGAGTTAAAATTTTGCATACGAGCATCGCTGCAAGTATTACGAAGCACACACCAAAGCCAATAAGCGTGCAGTCCGCCATCGACATAAATTTTGATGACGGGATCAGATACCAGCCGTCTTGATAGAGACCCACGAGATATTTTTGCACGCCGCTTAGCGTGACGCCATCAGGCACGATCGGGCTGTCGTAGCCGCAATCACCTGTGGGTAAAAACCAATCAGGCGCCCACTTTTCAAGCGGGATACCAAAGGGATAATGCGGCTCGGTAGAGCAGCCCTGCACACCAAAGGGATCGTCTCCATGCACGGCGGTGTGGATCTTAGCGAGCTTGACGCTATACATTATGCCCTGCACCGCGCCCCAAAACGCGAAAATGTAACCCACCGCGGCGAGGGCTAAATTTTTGGGATCAATGATAGCGATCACGCCGCCAAGCGCCATGCACAAAAATGCAAAGCGGATATAGACGCACTGCTCGCAAGGAGGCATATAGACATACTCCTGAAATAGCGAGTGCGCCAGCACGACAAGCCCCGCACTCACAAATATCAAAAGCGCCCACGTGTAGCGGCTATCTTGAAATTTAGCGATTTTTTGAGCCAAATTCATCGCCGCGCCTTATTTTTTGAGTAGTTCTTCGATGAGCGCCGCCATGCCGTCTATCGAGCTGATGGATTTTGTATAAATGAGATATTTGCCATTTACCACAAACGCCGGCACGCCTTGAATTTTCGCCACCTCGTAGGCTGCGTCCCATTTACTAAGAAGCTCTTTTACTTTTGGATTTTCTAGCTCTTTTTGATAGTCCGCTTCGCTCACGCCCGCTGCCTCAAGCCCTGTTTTAAGAAACGCAGCCTCGTCTTTGCCGTCATTCCATCGCTCTTTTTTGTCGTGATAGGCTTTGTAGTAGGCAAATTTTGCTTTTTTAAAGAGCGAATTTTCATCAAACAAGCTCACGCCCTTCGCCTCGTCCATAGTGATGAGCACGGCAAATACCTTGCTCGCAGCCTCGCCGTAATCGCCCTTTGTTTTCAAATGAAACGGCACGTATTTTAGCCCCTGCACCTTTTGCATGACCTTTGGCGTGACGGTTTTGTCGTATTTGTAGCAAAACGGGCAAGCGTAGCTAAACACTTTAACGAGCGTGTTTTGCGGCACGTCAAGCGGCTTTTCTAGCTTCACGTAGTCCTCGCCCTCGGTAAATGCGCTCGCGCCGATCGCGCCAAACATCATAGCTGCAAGTAGCCCCTTGGCCGCTTTGTTAAAAAATGAATTCATGGAAAACTCCTTGTTTTAAATTTGATTTGGTGTAATTTTACACCGCGCAGCTTTTGCAAAAATAACGCTAGACTGAAATTTAGATAAATTTAAGCGAAATTTGCCAAAATTTTCTAAAATTTCAAATTATTTTCCAAATTTCAATATTTTTTAATATTTCTGTGATTTTTGCGTTAGAAATATTACTTAAAATAGCACTAATAAAATTTTTTTAAGACGAATTTAAAAATAAAACAATCTAAATTTATCCAAAAGGAGAAACCATGAAAAATATGCTTTCATCAGTTGCCCTATCAGTGGCTTTGCTAGGCGGCTTTGCTACCGCTGCACTCGCTATCGGCGGTCCTAGCGGGGCGCGTATCGACTATGCCGTGCAAGGGCAGATCGGCGAAGTGGTAGTAAATCCCTACGACATCGCGCCTCTTACGGCTGTCATCAAAAACGGCGGCTACACGCTAAGCAACGCCAAAGTCACCGTCGTACCAAAACCTGGCGGTCAAACGATCAGCTACAAGCTCGCCGACAAGCACCTTCGCACCCACGGCGGGATACCGATCTTTGGCATGTATCCGGACTATCAAAACACTATCGAGGTCGAATACGACAAGACCTACAAGGGCGAAACCAAGCACGTAAAAGAGAGCTATAAAATTTACGCCCCGGCGATATATCTGGAAAGCAGCGGCATGCCAAATCAAAAACATGCGCTTTTTGATAAGATCGAGGTCGTAAAAGCTCCGAGTGCAAAATTCGCTAACCGCCTTTACTTCGTCAATAACTTCGTAAATAAAACCGGCAAAGGCACGAAAGCCGTATGGAACAACCCCGCAGGAGGAGCGCTCGAGTGGAATTATAGCCCCAATAACTTCATTTTAGACACCAAAGGCGAGGTCAGGTGGTATATGCAGCCCGATAAAATTTATGATTTGAAGCAGCCCTTCCACGCGGGCATCATGATGGGCTTTAAACAAAACGATGACGGCGCGATGACGTGGGGATACGGTCAAAGATACGCCAAATACGACATCCTCGGGCGCGAAATTTTCGACCGCGAGCTGCCTGCGGGGTATAACGACTTCTCGCACTCCATGGACGTGGCGCAAAATGGGCATTATTTCTTGCGCGCGGCGAATGCGGACTATAAAAGAGCCGACGGCAAAAACGTCCGCACCGTGCGCGACGTGATAGTCGAAGTCGATCGCGACGGCAACGTAGTCGATGATTTTAGGCTGTATGAAATTTTAGACCCTTACCGCGACATCGTGCTAAAAACGCTTGATCAAGGTGCGGTCTGCCTAAATATCGACGCTAAAAAAGCCGGTCACACGGCAAGCGCGGACGAGCTTCAAGCGATGGATTTGAGCGATAAATGGGGCGACATCGTGGGCTCAGGCCCTGGACGCAACTGGGCGCACGTAAATAGCGTGGATTACGACCCCAGCGACGATAGTATCATCATCTCCAGCCGCCACCAAGACGCCGTCATCAAGATCGGCCGCGATAAAAAAGTCAAATGGATAATGGGCGCGCACAAGGGCTGGAAGGATCAGTTTAAAGGCTACTTGCTCCAGCCTGTAGATAAAGACGGCAAAAAGATCGTCTGCGAGGACGAGTACTCAAAATGCCCGGGCTACGAGAGCGAGAAAGGCGGATTTGACTGGCAGTGGACGCAGCATACGGCGTTTCGTATCGACAGCAAGTCCAAAAAAGGCGTAGTTTATCTCACCGTCTTTGACAACGGCGATACCCGCGGCATGGAGCAGCCAGCGATGGCGGATATGAAATACTCCCGCGCCGTCGTTTATAAAATAGACGAGAAAAACAAAACCGTAGAGCAAATTTGGGAATACGGCAAAGCGCGCGGCAAAGAGTGGTATAGCTCAGTCACGTCGCTAGCGCAGTATCAAGACGACCTTGATAGCGTGATGGTGTATTCTGCGGTAGCTGGCATGCAGTTTGACATCGCAAAGGGTCGTCCCGTAGGTCAGCCAAGCCCTCATATCGACGAATTCGAATGGGGTGCGAAAGAGCCTTCGATCGAAATCAAAATGACGAATGCTATGGGCTATCAAGCCTTTCCGTTTAGCGTAGAGAAGGCGTTTGAGAAGTAAATTTACGCAAAATTTCAGGGCGAATTTGCCCTGAAATTTATAAATTTAGGCTCGTTTTCATCCTTTGCGAGCCTAAAATTCTAAAATTTCTAATTATTTTTCAAATTCCAATATTTTTTAATATTTCCGTGATTTTTATGTTAGCTGGTTTGGTTAAAATTGCATTAATTAAATTTTTTAAGGAGGATCAAATGAAAAAAGAGTTGATTTCTTTTGCAGTTGCTTCGACATTGTGTGCGGCTTTGACTCCGGCTTTAGCCGCAGGCGGTGCGAGCGGTCCGAAAACTTACCGAGGTGTGGGACAAATCGGTGCGGTGATTATGAATCCTTACAAAGTAGCTCCTCTGACTGCCGTCATCAAAAGTGCAGGCTACACGCTCTCAGACATCAAAGTAACCGTAAAAGCCAAAAAAGACGGCGTGGATATCAGCTATGACGTATCCGATCAAAAAGCGCTTCAGCATGGTGGTATTCCCGTTTGGGGCTTGTATCCGGACTATGTGAACGAGGTCGCCGTGAGCTATAAGAAAAATGGAGAGCCGGTGAGCGAAACGTATAAAATTTACGCTCCAGCCGTTGCGGTGTATGGCTCGGGGACGAATCAAACACAGGCACTTCCGACAGCCGTGGTGACAAAGGATAATCCGAAATTTCATAAAAATTTATACCTGATGAACCACCTAAGCTCGACTCTGCCAAACGCAGCTCAGGTGACGTGGAACAACCCGGCTGGCGGCGCGCTGGAGTGGGACTATGAAAGCTACGTTTGGATAGTCGATGGCAAGGGCGATATCAGGTGGTATCTAAAAACGGACGAATTCCGTGACCCTGAGGTGCTAAATAAAAAGGGCAATATGATGGGCTTTGATCAGACAAAAGACGGCGACATCGTCTGGGGCATGGGGCAGACTTACAACCGCTTCGACCTCATGGGGCGTAAAATTTTTAAACGCGACCTACCAAAAAGCTACATAGACTTCTCTCACCACATGGAAGAGACAGCCAAGGGCACGTTTTTGCTCCGCGTGGGCTCTAATGATTATAAACGCAAAGATGGCAAAAACGTCCGCACACTGCGCGACGTAATTATTGAAGTCGATAAGGACGGGAATTTGATCGACGAGTGGAAGATAATGGAAATTTTAGACCCGTATCGAGCGACAAATCTGCTCGTGCTCGATCAAGGTGCGGTCTGCCTAAACGTCGATGCGAGCAAGGCGGGACACACGGCGAATAAAGAAGAGCTCGAAGACGCCAAAGCGCCATTTGGCGATATACCGGGTGTGGGTGCGGGACGCAACTGGGCGCATATAAATTCCGCCAACTACGACCCAGCCGACGATAGTATCATCATCTCGATCCGCCACCAAAGCGCAGTCGTCAAAATCGGACGCGACAAAAAGGTAAAATGGATATTATCTTCGCCCGAAGGCTGGAACAAAGAGCTGTCCGCCAAGCTGTTAAAACCCATAGACGCAAGCGGCAAGAAGATAGACCGCGGCGAGAGCGGCTCGAAATGCCCGGGATACACGAGCGAGAAGGGAGGATTTGACTACACTTGGACGCAGCACACGGCGTTTAAGATCGGCGAAAAAAGCAAGGGCGACAAGATCCATATGAGTGTCTTTGACAACGGCGACACCCGCGGCATGGAGCAGCCAGCGATGGCGGATATGAAATACTCCCGCGCGGTCGAATACGAGATCGACGAGAAAAATTTGACCGTCCAGCAGGTCTGGGAATACGGCAAGGAGCGCGGCTTTGAATGGTACAGCCCGATAACTTCGGTCGTGGAGTATCAGCCCTCACGCGACACAATGTTCGTGTATTCGGCTACGGCGGGAATGGGCGATGTAAAGGCGTTTAGAAGGGGCGAGGAGAAGCTCACGCCGTTTTTAGAGGAGATAAAATACGGCACGAAAGAGGTCGAATTCGAGATGAAATTTATAAACTCGAACACAATCGGCTATCGCTCGCTGCCAATCGATCTGCAAAAGGCGTTTAAAAAGTAAAATTTCGGGGTCATTTGCCCCGAAATTTCTAAATTCGTCGCAGCTGCTTAGGGCTGCAAAATTCCTCTCCACACGAAGCATAACCGAAATTTAATAAAATTTTAGAGATAATACCGACTACTTTAATGATTGGACTAAAATTTGAGTGAGATAACGCAGGAACAAGAAAATTTTTTACCGCCCATTCAGGTAGAGACGCCGACCCCTTACGCCAAGCTAAAGGAGCTTAGCAAGCAAAGTCAGATACCGATCGAATTCATCGACTTTCGCATAAAAAATATACTCACTACCTACACGAACGAGCAAAATTCAGACCCGGTCTTGGTCGGGCAGGACGATCTGAGGATATTTGACGACAACGACTTTTTCCTTGATCCTACGCTAGCTATCGAGCAAAGATACGAAGTAGAATTTTTCGACACGAGGGTAAATAACGCGCCAAAACTGCCAAAGATCAGCATAGGCGTAAATCCTCTGATAACAAAGATCGTGGCGACGATCCACAAGTCAAACGAGTGCGTTTATGAGACGAACTATGAGCAAAAGCTCTTTGACTACATCGCCAAGCAACTCATAAAGGCGCAAATTTTGATCGGCATAAGAGTAGGCAGGAGCAAAGAGGAGCTGACCAAGATCGCCTCCGTTTTACGCGTGATGGATCAGATAGATCAAGACTACACGATAAATTTTGCAAGCGGGGTAAATCCTATAAAAGCCATCGATGCAAAGACCATCTACTACTATAAAAACAAGCTTGACAGCCTGAAAAAAGACGACAAGATAGACTACTCAAATCGCGGATTTTTATTTGGCGTGGCCGCAGGCGAAGTGATAATGGAGCAAAAAAGATCGCATGCCGGACGTGACGGACGTGATCTAAGGGGCAAATTTATAAAGACTCCAGACCCCAAAGAAGACGGCGCTACGGACATCAGCGTGACTGAAAATATCGAGCGCAAAGAGGACGCCGAGGGTGTTAAATTTATCGCCAAAAAAGCAGGCTATGTCGTAGAAAATAAGGGGACGTTTGATATAGAGGAGCGCCTTGAGATAAATGAGGTAAATTTCAAAACCACGGGCTCTATCCAGGCTGGAGTCGATACGAATGTAACGCTGGTCGTAAAAGAGACTGACCTCATAAAAGACGCGATAGGCACGGGCGTCATAGTAGAGGCAGACGACGTGCAGGTAAAGGGCAATATCGGTGCAAACGCTATCATAAAAGCAAACGAGGTCACTATCGGCGGACAGACGCATCAAAAGGCTAAAATTTACGCCAAAAACGCAAACATCGCTACGCATATAGGCTACGTCGAAGCCGAAAACGTCGAGATAGACAGACTAGAAGGCGGTAGCGTCCTTGCTAAAAAGGTCAAAGTTAAAAGCGTCGTAGGCGGCTCGATAACGGCTCAAATCATACAAATAGAAACGCTTGGCTCAAACTGCACCATCACGGCGGCTCACCTCATCGATATAAAATATCTGCGCGGCACCGGCAATCGCTTCATAATCGACGCCAGCAAGATGAAAGAGCGAAGCGACGAGACGGACGAACAGCTTGATAAGATAGAAGAGATCAAACGAGAGCTAAGCCAGATGCCAAAAAGACTGGAAGCCAAAAAAACGGTCATAGACGAAAACAAAGGCTCGATATACACCATAAAAGCCAAGGTCGAGGAGCTTTCGCGCGCTAAAGTGATCCCGCCGGTGACCTTCATGAAAAAGCTAAAAGAGTATCAAGAGCTGGTAAACGACTACAACGCGCTTTTAAAAGAATTTAGAAGTAAAAAAGAGCAGGTGGCCGACCTTAGGGCGGAGCTTGAGATGATGCAAAACGGGATTTTTTCTGCAAAGGTCATAAATCGCGGTAACTGGATAGAGCTAAACGAGATACGATTCGTCCTGATAGATCCTCCGCAAAATATCACGTATTCGACCAAGCAAAACGAGACGGCACGCGTCATCAGCCTGGAAAAGGTAGAAAATTTCGACGGCAAGGTCGAGTATAAGGTCAAAAAGTCAAATCAGCTTGAAGACTTTGAAAACACAAGCTTTTAAATTTCACAAAGGATATCGATGATAAGGGCTATCGAGGGCATAATAACGAAAAAAGAGCCGGCGTTCGTGGTCTTAAAGACAGCCGGGGGCGTAAGCTACGGGCTTTTCATATCGCTTTTTTGCTCGGCCAAGCTGAGCAAAGGCGAAAAAGTGGAGCTAAATACCACGCAGATCATACGCGAGGACGCAAATTTACTCTACGGTTTTTTAGACACGAACGAGCAAAAGATGTTTGAGATGCTCATAAAGCTAAACGGCATAGGCGCATCTACGGCGATGGCGATATGCTCGAGCCTGAGCCCAAACGCCTTTTCAAATGCCGTCATAAACGGCGATGCAGACACATTTAAAAGCGTGCCCGGCATCGGGCCAAAGACCGCGCGCAGGATAATAGCCGAGCTAAGCGACGCCAAACTAATCAGCGACGAGAGCGTGCCGGGGTATCAAAACGAGGCGCTCTTGGCGCTTGAGGCACTTGGCTTTAAACGCGAGAAGATCGTTAAAATTTTGCCTGATTTAAAGAGCACAAGCACGAGCGAGCTTGTAAAAGAAGCGCTTAAAAAATTAGCATAAGAGGGAAATTCATGAAATTAGGTGTAGTTTTTGGGGCTAAGAGCTTTGAACACGAGATAAGTATAGTAAGCGCGATCGTGCTTAAAAACGTCCTAAAGCAGGAGCTAAGCTTTATCTTTTGCGACAAGGAGCGTAAATTTTACCTGATCGAGCCTACCGATATGAGAGCGAATTTTTTCAGCTCGGGCAAATATAAAAAATGCAAAAAGCTGTTTTTGATGGCGGGCGGATTTTATACGCATTCGCTTTTTGGCGTGAAGCGCCTGGAGGTAGATGTTTATATAAATTTGATACACGGCATGGACGGCGAGGACGGTAAATTCGCTTCGTTGTTCGATTTTTACGGGATCAGCTATATCGGGCCGCGCCTTGAGGCTAGCGTGATGAGCTACAACAAGGAGCTGACTAAATTTTTAGCGCAAAAAGTAGGGGTGAAAACGCTTGATTACGAGATGATAACATATGAAGAACTGCCTAAATTTGCACTGCCTATCATACTAAAGCCGGCTCGTCTTGGTAGCTCCATAGGCGTTAGCGTCGTAAAAGACGAGAGCGAATTCGAATACGCCAGAGACGTCGCCTTTGAGTTTGATAAGGAGGTGCTGGTAGAGCCGTTTATCGAGGGTGTCAAGGAGTATAATCTAGCCGGTTGCATGATAGATGGCAAGATGAGATTTTCTATCGTCGAAGAGCCAAAAAAGAAGGAATTCCTCGACTACGAGCAAAAGTATATGAGCTTTTCTAACGAAAGCAAGGCGCAAGAGGCTAGGATCGACGAAGAGCTGCGAGATAGACTAAAGGAAAATTTTGTCAAAATTTACGGCTTTGGCTTTGAGGGTG
Organism: Campylobacter sp. FOBRC14; assembly: GCF_000287855.1. Classification (NCBI taxonomy): domain Bacteria; kingdom Pseudomonadati; phylum Campylobacterota; class Epsilonproteobacteria; order Campylobacterales; family Campylobacteraceae; genus Campylobacter; species Campylobacter sp. FOBRC14. The sequence continues at coordinate 11,267 of NZ_ALJJ01000011.1, forward strand.
CGATAATACGCTGTGACTTTTTCGTAATAGAGGGTGAAGTCTATCTAAATGAGATAAATCCAAACCCGGGCAGCCTCGCAAACTATCTATTCGAGGACTTTGAGGCGATGTTAAATGCGCTTGCGGCAAGCAGACTGCCAAAAGAGCGAAAGATAAATATCGACTATAAATTTATAAATTCCATCACTTCTGCAAAGGGAAGCGGTAAAATTTAGCGTTTTGAGCGCCTATTTTAGGATAATCTAAACTAATTTATGCTAATTTTACATAAAATTTTATGTAAAGAGTAAAAATGACAGCATTCAGCAAAGATGAAATTTACACAGCTACCGAGGTCGTGCGAAATTTTAGCTCGGTTTTGACAAAGATCAGTAAAGCCGAGCTAAAACGCGCAGTCATCGTCAAAAACAATAAATTTGAAGCCGTGCTTTTAAATATGGGCGAATACGAGCGCTTGCAAGAGGCCGTGAGCGTCCTGGAAGCGATATATACGGCTAAAAAGCGAGAAAACGGTGGCGAGTAAGACTCTTAAAGTTGGCGGCGTTTCATACGACATAAGCTACGAAATTTTAAACCCCAAATGCAAGCAAAGCATACTTTTTTTACACGGCTGGGGCGCGAACAAAGAGATAATGAAAAAGGCTTTCGGCGCGTTTTTGCCGCAGTTTTGCCATATTTATGTCGATATGCCGGGCTTTGGTGCCAGTAGCATAGAGCGCGCTTTAAAAACGAGCGATTACGCCAAAATTTTACAAAATTTCATAGACACTCTTTCAAATCCACCGCTCATCATCGTCGGACACAGCTTTGGCGGCAAGGTCGCGACCCTGCTGAAGCCTCAAAATTTAGTGCTTCTAAGCTCGGCCGGTATAGTCGAGAAAAAGCCGTTTTTCGTGCGTTTTAAGATCTCCGTTTTTAAGATTTTCAAGCTTCTTGGGTTTGGTAAATTTTATAAATTTTTTGCGACGAAAGACGTCAGCGGAATGAGCGTAACGATGTATGAGACTCTAAAAAACGTCGTGAACGAGGATTTTAGCCCTAAATTTAGCTCGTTTTTGGGTAGGGCGCTTATATTTTGGGGCGAAAATGACCGCGCCACACCGCTAAAAAGCGGCGAGAGTATCCATAAGATGATAAAAAACAGTGCCTTTTTCCCGCTAAAAGGAGATCATTTCTTTTTTTTGCTGCACGCTAAATTTATCTGCGAAACGATCCAAAACGATCTGGACACAGATCAAAGTGAAGAGCTAGAGGACATAAGCGGCATAGAGGAGGTGAGATGAAAGAGCTGTTTTTCGGGCTTAGCAACGCAGTCTTCACCTACGCGCTCGCCTTTTATCTCATCACTTGCTTTCAGTGGTTCTCTTACCGCCTCGAGCGAGTCGTGTTTCATTTTACAAAGCCCGCATGGCACGTGTTTTTCATCATCTTGCCGCTAGTTTTATACTACACGACAGGGCATTGGTTTTGGATATATTTTTATTTTGCTTACGCGCCTGCGCTTTTTTTGTGGCATAAAAAGCTTGATAAAAAGCTCGTTTTTACCGGCAGGATAAAGAGATTTTTCATCATTCTAAGCCTGGCACTCCTTGCTCAATACACGCTCTCTTACGCGCTATTTAAAAATTTTGCAGATTGCGATGTGACTCTGGTCGTCGTCATATCTTTGGCGCTTAGCGATATGCTGGAGAGGCTAAATTTTAAAAATTTCAAAAGAGCGGCCGATAAAAGGCTGGCCGAGCTATCAAATTTGAAAGTCATTTTGATCACTGCAAGCTACGGCAAAACTAGCATCAAAAATTTCCTTTATGAGCTGCTAAAAGATGAATTTAACTGCCACAAAACGCCTCGCAGCGTCAATACCCTAGCTGGGCTAATGAAAGATGTCAATGAAAATCTGACCGAGCAGACGCAAATTTACATCGCCGAGGCCGGAGCACGGCTAAAAGGCGACATCAAAGAGATCACCGACTTTTTAAGCCCGCACATCGTCATAGTCGGCGAGATAGGCGCGCAACATATAGAGTATTTTAAAAGTATAGAAAACATACGCGCCACCAAGCTTGAAGCGCTTCATAGCAAACGCTTAGAGCAAGCTTTCGTGCATAGCTCCACGCTAAAAAGCGCAGACGATAAGACACAGATTTATGACGCCGGACTAAAGGATGTGAGCGCTGATTTTGACGGGATAAAATTTAGCCTTGACGGCGAAATTTACACCTCGCCTTTGCTCGGGAAATTTAACGCTGCAAATCTCGCTGCGTGCATAAAAGTAGCGAAATTTTTAGGTCTTGGCGATGAAAATATAAAAAAATCTCTGCAAAAACTGCAAAACGTCGAACATCGCTTGCAAAAGATGCAAGCTGGCGGCAAGCTGATAATAGACGACAGCTTCAACGGGAATTTCGTCGGTATGAGCGCCAGCTACGAGCTAATTGGCACCTATAAAGGACGCAAAGTGCTCATAACGCCCGGCATCGTCGAGAGCACGCAAGCTGAAAACGAAAATTTAGGAAAGATAATCAACGAGATATTTGACGTGGTGATGATATCAAGCCCGCTAAATGCGCAGGCGTTGCTAAAAACCATAGTCAAGCCCGAAATAATCATCATAAAGGATAAGACCAAGATGCAAGAGATGCTTGCCAAACATACTCGCGCAGGCGATGTGATACTATTTTCAAACGACGCACCGAGCTTTATGTGATGAGGAAATTTATATTTTTTGCGCTGATCGCGACTGGCATGTTTGGCTTTGACATAGATGACTTTGACAAGGGCATAAACGAGCTAAACAACGGGAATTTGCAAAAGGCTTACGATATATTTTCAGCTGGCTGTGAGGCTAAAGACGAGCTTTCTTGCGAAGAGCTGGGGCTCATGTATATAAACGGCGAGGTGAGCGAGCAGATGGATGCTAGCTTGCAAAAACGCTCAAACATCGATATCGGCGTGGAATTTGTAATGAAAAGCTGTGATCTTGGGTATCTAAATGCATGCAGCGATATAGTGGATCTGAAAAAAGATATAGGTGACAAGCTGGCCCCCGGCGTTTATGAGAACGCTTTGACGCGCTACGACGAGCTCGCCGCAGAGTATAAAGATAGCGGCGATCAAAACGCGACGCAAGCGCCTGCAAAAAACGAGTAAATTTAGCTGTAAAACGTGTTATAAGCCTAGACTTGCTTGCTTGAATGTAGCTTACGTCTGTGCTAGGTCGTTCCTGGAGCGAGTAGCATTTCAAGAGATTCTCCCTACGGGTCGCTTCGCTGATTTTTGCTTAACTTCGTTTCGCAACTGCAAACAGAGCGTCACGAGCGACAGCGAAGTGAAAAATCGGCGGTAATAGCGTCGCTTCATAGGGTTTGACTTCACTTGAAAGCTAAAAATCAATGAAATATTTTAACAGAGTCAAATTTTATTTAAAGCGAAGCCCGAAATTTAACTCTAAATTTTCGCTCTTTCTTTTATCACTCTCATGGTTTCGATAGCGATCTCTAGCTCTTCGTTCGTTGGTATGACGAAAGTTTTTATCTTTGCGTTTTTATCGTCCAAACATCGCTCGCCGCGCTCTTGGCTGAAATTTAGATCGTGATTTACGTGGATGCCCAGATGCTTTAGATCATCGCAAATTTTTTGCCTGGTGTTTGGTGCGTTTTCTCCTATGCCGCCGGTAAATATCAGCGCATCGACGCGGCCAAGCACGGCGTAGTAGGCTCCGATATATTTTTTGACACGGTAGCAAAACATCTCAAAAGCAAGCTTGGCTCGCTCATCGTTTGCCATTTTTGCGACCACGTCACGCATGTCGCTGGATCCGCAAATACCAAAGAGGCCGCTTTTTTTATTTAAAAACGTATCTATCTCGTCCCATTTTAAAACGCCGATATTTAGCAGATACACGACTACTGCAGGGTCCATATCGCCGCTTCTGGTGCCCATTATGAGCCCCTCAAGCGGGCTAAGCCCCATCGAGGTATCGATGCTTTTGCCATTTTGCACTGCACAAGCACTGGCTCCGTTACCAAGATGAAGCGAAATGGCGTTGAAATTTTGAAATTCTATCCCCATCAAGCTTGCCGCACGCTTGCACACATATCTGTGAGATGTGCCGTGAAAGCCGTATTTCCTGATATGATGCTCTTTACAGATGTCGTAGGGCAGGGCGTATCGATAGGCGTATTCTGGCATGGTCTGATGAAATACAGTATCAAAAACCACCACGTGAGGGACATCGCCGCTACTTTGCATGGCGTTTTTTATGCCGGCTATGTGACCGGGATTATGAAGCGGTGCCAGCGGGCTTATCTGCTCGATCTTGGCTATCACGGAGTCATCTACTATCATTGAGCTAAAAAAGCTCTCGCCGCCATGCACGATACGGTGTCCGATGCCGTCGAGCTCGCTAAGATCATGTAGCGTGTTTGACTCTCTAAAGAGCTCGTTCATCACGTCAAGCCCCTCGTGGTGGTCTTTTATCGCTCTTTTTTTCTCGTATTCTTTTGAGTTTGCTTTAAGCACGGCGCGAGAATTTTCACTACCGATCTGCTCCACGATGCCGCTTGCTATGCTGCGATTTTCTTCTATTAAAAATAGCTGAAATTTTATAGAGCTGCTACCAGAGTTCAAAACCAAAATTTTCATATCATTCTCCCGCTTGTATCGCGCTTATCAGCACTGTATTTACGATGTCTTCGACGAGGCAGCCTCTGCTTAGATCATTTACCGGCTTTTTGAGGCCTTGTAGTACCGGTCCTACGGCTAGGGCGTTTGCACTGCGTTGAACGGCCTTGTAGCAGATATTTGCGCAGTTTAAATTTGGAAATATGAACACGTTTGCCCGTCCCGCTACGCTAGAATTTGGCATTTTCTTAGCACCTACTTTGACATCGACCGCGGTGTCGTATTGGATAGGAGCGGCCAGGCTCAAGCCAGGCTCGATCTCCAGCGCTTTTTTAGCTGCTAGCTTTACAAACTCCACGTCAGGTCCGCTACCGCTGTCAGCAGTCGAGTAACTAAGCATCGCTACACGAGGTTGCAGTCCAAACGAGGCCGCCGTTTGGGCCGTGATGACGGCTATACCGGCTAGCTCCTCGGCACTTGGATTTGGCGTGATAGCGCAGTCTGCGTAGAGTAAAATTTCCTCCTCTAGCGCCATGAAAAATAACCCCGAGACGATCTTTGTCTGCGGCTTTGTTTTGATGATCTGAAGGGCGGGACGTATAGTCTCGGCCGTGCTCATGCTAGCTCCGCTCACCATCGCGCCTACCACGCCCTCGTTTACCAGCATCGTTGCAAAATACACCTTATCTCGCGCCATCCGCTCGGCATCTTTTTCGCTCACGCCTTTTGCCTTGCGCAGCTCGTAAATTTTAGCCGCAAAGGCTTGCGTGTAGTCATTGTTTTGAGGATCGATGATGCGAGCTTTGCTTAAATTTAGCCCCAGTTCGCTTTGCTTTTGCCTGATGGCGGCTTCCTCTCCTAGTAAAACTATATCGACCGCGCCTTGAGCGAGTAAAATTTCAGCCGCGCGTAAGACGCGTTCGTCGTCACTCTCCGGCAAAACGACCGACGAGTGGGCGCTTCTCGCGCGGTTTAGTAAGATATTTTCAAATTTATACGGTGTGATTATCTCTTGGGTGCAGCTTAAAATTTCATCTATATCGCCGCTGATTATGAGCTTTGAGTTTGGATTTAGCGCTTTTAAGGCTTTGAAATTTTGAGGCTCGAAGACAGGGCAGTTTAAATTTTTGGCTATCTTCAAATTTAGCTCGCAAGCGCCAAAAATGCTGAAATTTTCACAGCCTACGACTATGACGAAGTCGTTTTGCTCTTTTTGTTTTTCAAATTTATCGATGAGCGCGATAAAAAAATCTTTCTCTTTGCCATTTATGAATTTTTCTTGTTCCTTGTTGCTGGTTTTTATCTTTAAAACAGCGACTTTTTTAAATTTTGCTGATATAATCCCCTTTAAATATGCTAAATTTTCATCGCTAAATATGTAACAGCTGTTCATTGCGGTGCCTTTTTGGAACTTTATTTGCTTAATTTTAGCATAAACATATAGATTTTAAGGCTTTTTTATGAAATTTAAATACTGCTTGTCTTTCGCCACTGCTACCATACTTTACACGGGTTGTACGCCAAGTGCCGATCCGCACATCAACATGAAACCGCCGGTTTATGTCGAGCAGCTGCCCGCCAAAGAGAGCGGAAGCGGCCAAAGTAACGCAGGAAGCCTCTTTGGGCGCGGAGAAAATCCTCTTTTTTCAGATAGAAAAGCTATGAACGTCAATGACATCGTGACAGTCGTCATTTCAGAGACCGCTACGCAGTCCTCTACGGGCAGTAAAAAATCAAGCAGAGACAGCACCACTTCGCTTGGCGGAGGTGTTTTCACTGCGGGTGCGGCGCCACTTTCCACGGTCGCAAATCAGCTGAATAAATATTCTGATATCGGCTTTAAGGCCGGTGGCGAAAATAAATTCGAAGGTAGCGGCACGACGAGCAGGAACGAGCGATTTACCGCGACCATCTCGGCTAGGATCATCAAAATTTTAAACAACGGAAACTACTTCATAGAGGGCAGCCGCGAAATTTTAGTAAACGGCGAAAAACAGGTCATTCAAGTAAGCGGAGTCATCCGTCCTTACGACATCTCGCAAAACAACCAGATCGACTCCAAATACATCGCCGACGCCAAAATTTTATATAAGACCGAGGGCGACGTGGACAAATCTACCAAAAAGCCTTGGGGCACGAGACTCATGGAGGCTATCTGGCCTTTTTAAGCTTGTAAATTCAAGTGCTAAAAAATGTAACAACCATATTCAAATTTGCCTGTATATCATCTCTTTTTAAAATTTTAAGGATATAATAAGGTCTAAATTTCAAGCAAGGCGGAAAAATGAAAGAGTTAAACGGTTCGCAAATGATAAGCGAAGCACTGAAGCTTGAAGGAGTGGATGTCGTTTTTGGCTATCCGGGCGGTGCGGCGCTAAATATCTACGACGAAACATATAAGCAAAATTATTTCGAGCATGTCCTCACGCGCCACGAGCAAGCCGCAGTGCACGCAGCCGATGGATACGCACGTGCTAGCGGCAAGATAGGAGTAGCGTTCGTTACGAGCGGTCCTGGATTTACAAACGCCGTGACAGGGCTTGCGACTGCGTATTCAGACAGTATCCCTCTCGTGCTCATAAGCGGGCAGGTCGCGACATCACTGATAGGAACGGACGCATTTCAAGAGATCGACGCCGTAGGGATCTCGCGCTCCTGTGTGAAGCATAACTACCTTGTAAAAAATATCGAAGAGCTGCCTAGAATTTTAAAAGAGGCATTTTACATCGCTCGCACCGGACGACCGGGTCCCGTGCATATCGACGTGCCAAAGGACATAACGGCTGCGGTAGGAAAATTTGAATACCCAAAAGAGATAAGCATACCTACTTACAAACCGACATATAAAGGCAACGCAAAACAGATAAAAAAGGCAGCCGAGGTCATAGAGGCGAGCAAAAGGCCGCTTGTTTACGTGGGTGGTGGCGCGATCAGCTCGCAGGCTAGCCAACTGGTGAGAGAATTTGTCAAAAAAGCCGGTATCCCAAGCGTTTGTACGCTGATGGGGCTTGGTGTTTTAGACTATGATGACGAGCTGAATTTAGGCATGGCCGGCATGCACGGTAGCTACGCGGCAAATATGGCGCTATCGGAGAGCGATCTGCTGATCGCGCTAGGAGCGAGATTTGATGATCGCATAACCGGAAAGCTGAGCGAATTTGCAAAGCACGCCAAGATCATCCACATCGACATCGATCCAAGCTCTATCTCAAAGATAATAAACGCTCATTTCCCGATAGTAGGCGATCTAAAGAGCGTGCTTGAGGAGCTCATCCCTCGCATAAATGCAAACAGCGAGACTTTCGCACCTTGGAGGGAAATTTTGGCTCGTTACGCGTCGCTTTATCCGCTTAAATTTGAAGACAGCGATAAAATTTTAAAGCCTCAATGGATCGTCCAGCAAACCGCAAAAATAGTCGGCAAGGACGCGGTGATAGCCACCGACGTAGGACAGCATCAAATGTGGGTGGCGCAGTTTTATCCGTTTAACAGGCCTCGTCAGCTGATAACCAGCGGCGGACAAGGCACTATGGGATACGGCCTGCCTGCTGCACTGGGCGCTAAATGGGCCGTAGGAGATAAGCCGGTCGTAAATTTCACTGGCGATGGCTCGATACTGATGAATATCCAAGAGCTGATGACTGCAAGCGTGAATAAAAAGCCCGTAATAAACATCATTTTGAACAATAGCTTTTTGGGCATGGTGCGTCAGTGGCAGACATTTTTTTACGGAGAGCGTTACTCGGCGACGGATCTTGAGATCCAGCCGGATTTTGTTAAATTAGCGCAAAGCTTTGGCGGCATAGGCTTTAAAGTAAGCACAAAGGCGGAATTTCAAAAAGCGCTCAAAGCCGCACTAAAAAGCGATAAAATTTCGCTCATAGATGTCGTCATAGACCGCTTTGAGAACGTGCTTCCTATGGTGCCCGCAGGCGCTGCGATATACAACATGATACTTGATGACAAGGGCCAAAAATGAGTAGTATAAGAAGAGTGATCTCGGTTATAGTTTTGAACGAACATGGCGTTTTGGCTCGTATCTCCGGGCTTTTTGCAGGACGCGGATACAACATCGACAGCCTCACGGTCGCACCGATACCAGATAGTAAATTTTCGCGCCTTAGCATAGTCACTGGCGGCGATGAGCGCGTGCTGGAGCAGATAGTAAAGCAGCTTCACAAGCTCATACCTACGTATAAGGTCATCGAAAGCGGAGAATTCGTAGAAAAAGAGATGGCGCTCATAAAGATCCCGTTAAATGAAAATTTTGCCGGGCTTGACGCGATACTAAAGGCCTATAACGGCAGTGTGGCAAATACAAATGAAAACTACATCATCGTCATGGTCGCCGATGATGCGAGCAGGATAGATAACTTTTTAAAAGCGATAAAAAAATTTAACCCGGTCGACATCGTGCGTGGTGGCTCGGTTTTGATGGATATTTAAGATGAAACTAAGTGAAATAGCGCAAAAAACGGGTGCAAGCTTTAGCGGTGAGGATATAGAGATCTTTGCTCTAAATTCTTTAAAAAATGCGAACAAAGCCGAACTTAGCTACTGCGATGGCGAGAAAAACGCGAAATTTATCGCAGGCTCAAACGCCGGAGCGATACTGATCTCGCAAAATTTACTCCCTTTCGTGCCTGAAGGCATGAGTGCGTTAGTTTGCGAGAACCCGCATCTAGCCTTTGCGATACTTAGCAAGGACTTTGCAAAGCCACTGTTTTGCGAGCCAAAGCCGTCAAACATAGCCCAAAGCGCCACGATAATGCCAAACGTGCATATCGGCTCAAATGTCAGCGTAGGCGAGGGTAGCATCGTGATGGCGGGTGTGTTTTTGGGTGATAACGTAAAGATCGGTCGAAACTGCATCATCCACCCCAATGTCGTCATTTACAACGACTGCGTCATCGGTGACGAGTGCCATTTACTGGCAAACTGCGTCATCGGCTCGGACGGCTTTGGCTACGCGCACACAAAGACTGGCGAGCATGTCAAAATTTATCACAACGGCAATGTCGTTTTGGGCGATTTCGTCGAGGTCGGCGCATGCACTACGATAGACCGCGGCGTCTTTGAAAGCACGATGATAGCAAGCTACACAAAGATAGACAATCTCGTTCAAATAGGCCACAACTGCGAGCTTGGAAACGGCTGCCTCATCGTCTCGCAAACGGGACTGGCAGGCTCCACTACGCTAGGACGAAACGTCGTCATGGGCGGACAAAGCGGCTCGGCCGGACATGTCAGAGTTGGCGACTTTGCACAAATAGCCGCTCGAGGCGGCGTGAGTAAAGACCTAGACGCAGGTAAAAAATACGCAGGAGCCTATCCTATAATGCCGCTTGATGAGTTTTTTAAAATTCAGGCTAAAATTTTAAGATTTTTCAAGAAAAATTGACGCGGTTAGATCCGCGATTTTACGGGGCGAAATTCTAGCCCCGCTATTCCTGCTTTTTGTCATATAGCCAAAAGCAAATAGCTAAAATAATCAGAGTCACCAGCATAAAGGCGCTCACTATCGTCGTGGCGTTTTTATACTCGCTCAAAAATAGCCCACTCGTGTTCATCCCAAAAAAGCTAGTAATGAAATTTAAAGGCAAAAGTAGAGCCGATATCATCGTCAAGATATAGATATTTCGGTTGATCTTATCATTTTTGATGCCTTGTATATGCGCGTAGATGTCCTCGACTCTAGCGGCGTATTCGGCGACTACGTTTTTAAACAAACCCGCCTCGTAAGTGTAGTTTTTAAGCTGCTTTTTAAGGGCTGGCTGCTCGGTCTGGCAGATCACTAACGCCTCGTAAAAATGCAAAATTTTGTTTTGAAATTTGCGGATCTCGTATTTTAGGATCGAGTGCTTTTTGATAAATTTCGTGTAGTCTTTGCGGTTGGTGTAAATTTTCTCGTAGTTTTCAAGCTCGGCTTGATGCTCTAAAATTTTGTTTCTAAACTCGCTAGTTATCTTTTTTATAACGCCGATAAATTCGCTACTGTCACACTCTTTGCTCTCATCACCATCGTAAATTTTCTCATCTTTGAAGATAAATTTATAGTTTTGCTCGCTGCCATCCGTCACTAGATAGATGTAATCGTAGCTGTCGGTGTAAAAGTAGCCCGAGATATCGCTTTTTTGACCGATTTTTTCACTCATCGTAGCCTCCTAAATTTCGCCTCCGCTTCGTTTGGCGTAAAATTCTCGCTTAAATTCGCTAAATTTTCCGGCCGTTATCGCTTCTCTTATTTGCTTCATCAAATTTAGATAGTAGTGCAGGTTATGCAGGCTCGCGAGGCGGAAAAACGTGAGCTCGCGCGCGCGAAATAGGTGATTTAGGTATCCGCGCGAGTAGCGGCGGCAGGTGTAGCAATCGCACTCCGGGTCGATGGGCCCTTGATCATTTACGAAGCGGGCGTTTTTGATGGCGATCTTGCCAAAGCTCGTAAAGAGCGTGCCGTTGCGGGCGTTGCGCGTGGGCATCACGCAGTCGAACATATCGACCCCGCGCTGTACGTTTTCGACGATGTCCTCGGGCGTGCCAACCCCCATGAGATAGCGCGGACGCGCAGCGTCGATAAAGGGCATCACTGCCTCCACGGTCTCATACATATGCTCGTTTGCTTCGCCCACACTTAGCCCGCCGATGGCTAGCCCGTCAAAAGGCATTTCGCAAAGAGCTTGCGCGCAAATTTTACGTGCGTCGTAGTCGGTGCCGCCTTGGATGATGCCAAAGATGTTTTGATCTAGCCCCGCGCCCTGGCTTTGCTTAAATTTATGATAATCTATCGCCTCGCGCGCCCATTTTATCGTACGCGTCACACTTAGATCGATACGCTTTTTTAGTCGCGCCTTTTCGTCCGCACCTAATGCGTGCGGATCGCGCGGGAGCTCGACAAGGTCATCCAAGATCATCATGATGTCAGAGTCCAACTCATACTGCGTATCAAGTACGGAGCGGGGCGTGAAATAGTGTATGCTGCCGTCAATGTGGCTTTTAAATTTTATGCCGCCCTCGTCGTTTTTGGTGTTCGCGCGCAGGCTAAACGCCTGAAAGCCGCCGCTATCGGTGAGAAAGGAGCGGTTGAATTTGCAAAATCCGTGCAGCCCGCCAAACTCCGCCACTACGCGGCTACCCGGGCGCAGATACATGTGATAGGTGTTGGCTAGGATGATCTTGGCGTCTAAAATCTCGCGCATATCGGTGGCGTCTAGGCTCTTTACCGCGCCCACGGTGCCAACCGGCATAAAAATGGGCGTTTGTATCACTGAATGCGCGGTCGTGAGTACTCCGGCGCGTGCGTTGCCATCTGTTTTTAAGACTTCAAATTTCATTTTTGTCCTTTAAAATTTTGATATTTTAGCAAATTTTATATTATAATCACACTCTAAAAGACAAACAAGGAAGCCTTTGCAAAAGGAAAACGAGATAATTTCTACCGCTGCGAGCGGCGTGACGAGCTTTAAATTTATCGGTAAATTTACCTACAAAGACGCCAAAATTTTGCAAAATACACTTTCTAGGATCGCTAAAGCAAGAGGCTCTTTGCGATTTGATTTCTTGCAGCTTTTACACGTTGATTACGCGGTTTTGATACTTGTTAAAAACGCCATAAAAGGCAAAAAAGCCGAATTTGTAACCTCCGATACGAAAATAAAAGCGATGATCAGTCTGCTTGATGATGAAAGTATCGATTTTAGCTATATCCCGCCACAAAATAAGCTCAATTTTTTCGCTCGTTTGGGCGAGAAGATCTGCGACGGCTTTAAAAACTTACTGGAATTTGGCTCGTTTTTGGGCGAATTTCTCATAAAAACCATAAAAATTTTCGTTAATCCTATGAGCCTGCGGCTTCGAGAATTTAGCAATTACATAAAAGATGGCGGCGTAAATGCCGTATTTATCGTATCTTTGACCGCCTTTTTGATAGGCGTGGTGCTCGCATACCTTGGCAGTGCGATGCTGGCAAATTTTGGAGCTAGTATATTTATCGTCGAGATCATGGGTATGCTTACCTTACGCGAGGTCGCCCCGCTCATCGCAGCTATCGTGGTTGCGGGACGTTCGGCGTCCAGCTTTACGGCGCAGATCGGCGCGATGAAGCTCACCGAGGAGATAGACGCGATGAAAACGATGGGCTTTGAGCCGTTTAATTTTTTGGTCTTGCCACGTATCATCGCCATGGTCTTGTCGCTTCCTATCATCATTTTTATAGCCGATGCGATAAGCATTTTAGGGCAGATGCTGATATGTCAAGGTGTGCTTGATATCAGCTTTGCCGACTATCTTAGTCGTTTTAAGGATATGGTCGAGCTTAGGCATTTTGCAGTGGGTATGATAAAAGCGCCGTTTTTTGGAGCGATCATAGCGATAATCGGCTGCATGCGCGGCTTTGATGTGAATTCAAACGCTCAAAGCCTTGGCGAGATGACGACTATAAGCGTCGTAAATGCGATATTTTGGGTCATCGCGCTTGATGCGTTTTTCGCGATAATCTTCATGTGGCTAAAAATATGAAAAAAATAATCAGGGGTGAAAATATCACTACAAGCTATGGCGAGCGCGTAATGCACGATAATGTGAGCTGGAGTGTGAACGAGGCTGAAATTTACGGCTTTTTAGGCGGTAGCGGTAGCGGTAAGACGACGCTGATGAAAACGATGATATATCTAAAAAAGCCTGATGAAGGGGATATATATTTTGACGATAAAAATATGTGGAAGAGCGATCTGGCAGAGCAAAAAGAGATAAAGCTTTCAAGTGGGACGATGTTTCAGTTTGGTGCGCTTTATAGCTCGATGAATATCCTTGATAATGTGGGCGTTTTGCTGAGCGAATACTCGAAATTTAGCAAACGTCAGATCGACGAGATCGCGATGTTTTGGATACAAAAAGTGGGACTTAAAAAGGAGAGCGCCAGCCTCTATCCAAGCGAGCTGAGCGGCGGCATGAAAAAGCGCGCTGCACTAGCTCGTGCGCTGGTACTTAGCCCAAAGGTGCTATTTTTAGACGAGCCAAACAGCGGACTGGATCCTGTCAGCTCGCGTCAGATGGACGCACTGGTGAGGGATCTAAGGGATAGTCTGGGGCTTACTGTCGTTATGGTCACGCACGATGCGGATAGTATTTTTGATATACTTGATCGCTTTTTGATAATAGAAAACAAAAAGATCGCCTTTGAGGGAACTTTAAAAGAGCTCGAAGATGCGGGGCACAATCCGCTTGAAGAGCTGTTTAAAATGAGGAAAAAATAGATGGAAAATAGAAATTCTTACACGATAGTGGGTATGTTTTTTATCTTTTGTATGAGCGCTTTTGCGGTATTCATCTGGTGGATGACGAACCACGACGACAGCAAACTGCAATACAAAAATTATTACATCCACACTAGCGAGCTGCCAAGCGGGCTAAAAGTCGATTCGCAGGTAAAATTTATCGGCGTACCGGCAGGCACTGTAAGCAAGATAGACTTCGTAAAGGACGATAAAAACGCACTTATCGAGATAACGATGAAGATCCGCGATGACGTGCCGATACGAAAAGATAGTGTCGCCAGCATCGAGACGCAGGCCATAAGCGGCGTGGCTAGCATAAATATAAGCCGCGGCAAAGAGGAATTTGCCAAGGGCGAGCGACCGATCTTACGCCTGGAGCAGAGCTTGCTCTCAAAGCTGGGAACGAACGCGCAAAATATAACCGAGAAGCTAAATCAGACGCTGACGAAGATAGATGGCTTCTTCTCACCTGAAAATATCGAACATCTAAACACGATCTTGGCAAATATCGATAAATTTACGGGCGTTTTGACGGATGAGGACGGGCTTAGCAAAGTCGATCAGATAGTTACGGATTTTAGAAATTTCACTGACAATCTGGACCAGGCCGATATAAATCGCACGATGCAAAACGTAAATGCCTTGCTTACAAATGCAAATTTAGTCGCAAAGTCTCTGAATACAGCCATAGGTGGATATCAAAGCGTTCAAAATTTAGTAAAGATCAAGCTTGAAAACGGCGAATACGATCTGAAAAATACGCTCACGCCGATGCTTCTTGAAGCGACTGAATTTTTCAGCGGCTTTGAAAAGACATTGCGAGAGTTTAGAGGCGCACTTTACCGCTTAGAGGACAATCCTTACGAATTTTTCTTTAAAAATCCGGTGCCAAATTCACAGCAAAATGGAGATGGAAAATGAAAAATATTACGCGAAATTTTATGTATTTTATTTTGGTGGCGATCTTTGCTGGCTGCTCTTTAAAGACCGACGTTCCTCAAGCGACGATGTATGAGATCTACTACGCGAACAAAGAATGCGCTGCAGAAAAACGTCAAGAGTTTCGTAAAAACGTCTATATCGAAAAGGTGAGTGCTCTCGACATGGTCGATACTCGCCAGATCCTCATAGTCGCCGAAAACAATCAGATACGCTTCTTGCAAGATGCGAAATTCGTAGCGCTTCCAAGCGAGATGATCTATAAAGCCCTTGTCAAGGGACTTTACTCAAACTGTGCTGCAAAGCCGATATTTTCGCCAAATTTTGACGATCTGCGCCTAAAGATCAGCGTCATATCGCTTCAAATCAGAGGAGACAAGGCCGAGATTGCCTTTGCCTACGAGCTTTTTAACGCGAACAAATCGATAAAATCAGGTATGATAAACAAGGAGCTTTTCTGCCCCGATCCCAGCTCGAAAACGATATTTGACACCATAAACAAAGCCGTAAATTTAGCTATCGATACGCTTTTGGCCGATATCGTTTGACCTTAGCTCATTAGCCTTGATTAATCCCGTTTTGCTATAATGTTCGTTTAAATTTGGAGAGCATATGAAAAAAATTTTGATAATAGCCGACGGGATCTTGGCTAAAAATTTTCTCAGCAGACTTTTTGAAGCGAAGTCAAATTCCCATCATTACATCATCATCGCGCAAAATAAAGAGATCATCGATACTCAGATGAATTTTGAAAATTTTAGCTTCTATCACTTCGATCCTACCAGCTTTTCAAAGCTAAAGAGCGTCGCGGACGGGTATTTTAGCCAGTTTTGTATCATCACTCAAAACAAAGCCGACGCACTGGCAAGCTACGAAAATTTACGCAGGATCAGTACGAAAACAGAGATAGTTTTTATGAATATCTGGGAGCAAGATGACGCCCAAGATAAAATTTTTAGCGCCGATAAGCACCTAAGCATTGTCGATGTAAGAGACATCGCGGCTTCAAGACTGATGGACTATCTGCCTGACGTGCCAGTACTTGCCGATAATATCGGGCTTAGCGAGGGCGAGATAATGGAGGTGAAAGTGCCGATAGGAAGTGCCTATATGTATCGTCACATCAACTCTATACAACAAAAAAAGTGGCGTATAGCCCTCGTTTATCGTGGTAGCGAGATAATCTTGCCAAAGCCAAGCGTAATGATACATCCAAACGATACCTTGCTCATCGTAGGCGATCCAAACGTACTTCAAAACGTATATCGCTCGATAAAGCGCGAAAGGGGGCAGTTTCCAAACCCTTTTGGCAGCAACATCTACACGATCATCGATATGCGCGTGATGAGCGACAAACGCATCGCCAAGCTCATAGATGACAGCCTATTTTTGAATTCCAAGTTAAACAACAAGCGATTGATCTTTAAAATTTTAAACCCGACGCTTGGTGAGAATTTAGACAGACTAAAGGCGATCAAGGATAAAAGTATCATCGTTTTGATGGATTATTTTGCACGGGACAATTCTAACGTAAAGGCCGAGATAGCAAGGGCTGACGTCGGACTCTTGGTAAGTGACGACGAGTATTTTTTTAAATTTCAAAGGCTTTTTTACGAGACTAAGATCCCCGTGCTAAAAACGGGTAAAATTTCACTGCAAAATGTAAGGCAAGGCGTCATTTTAGGCGAGCAGGGCGAGGAGATAGAAAATCAATCCGCCGTCATAATGGACTGCTGCACTCAGCTTGACATCGAGATGAAATTTTACTATTTTGATAGCAAAAACAGCGACACAGCCGAGCTTAGCGAGCATTTTGAAAGTATCAGCAACCTCTTTTCAAAACGCATAATCATCGAAAACGACGAAGAGAAAAATCCGCTCATAAAGCTAAAAGGCAGCGACGATCTGCTGCATTTTGTCATATTTGACGAGAAATTTACACATACTGATATGTTTGCGTTTTTGTCGGCTGATATGAACCGTCTTTATAAAAAACTAAGCGGCAACTCGCAGCTTTTTGTGCCGACTAGCGAATGATTTTAGACATTTTTGAAGCTTTTTGGATAAAATAACTAAAAGGTAAATGATGCAGATAAGATTAAATTTAGAGCAAAAAAAATACGGTTACAATGTCTATATAAATGAGCTTGAGCGTATAGAGATAAAGGGCAAAACGGCAATCGTGACAAATCCAAAAATCGCCGGGCTTCATCTAAAGGCGCTCTTAAATTCTCTAAAATGCGACGAATACTTCATCATCAGCGTTCCTGACGGCGAGGAGTATAAAAATTTAGCGACTATCGAGCTTATTTTGGAGCAGCTTTTTACGAGCAAACTTGACCGCTCAAGTACGCTCATATCCTTTGGCGGCGGTGTGATAAGCGATATGACGGGCTTTGCAGCCAGCATTTATGAGCGTGGGATAAACTTCATAAATATCCCGACGACGCTTCTAGCGCAAGTCGATGCGAGCGTTGGCGGCAAAACGGGCGTGAATAATAAATTCGGCAAAAACTTGATCGGCTCGTTTTATCAGCCAAAGGCGGTTTATTGCGAGAGTAAATTCCTACGCACTTTGGCATTTAGAGAATTTAACGCGGGCTTGGCCGAGGCTGTGAAAATGGCGGTCACGTTTGATAAAGAAATGTTTGAGTGGCTTGAAAACGCGACGCTTGACGAGGAGCAAAATTTAGCCAAACTCGTTGAACGATCGGTGCTCATAAAGGCTCGCGTAGTCGAAGCCGATGAGAAAGAGCGAGGACTACGTGCTTTGCTAAACTACGGACATACTTTCGCTCACGTGATAGAAAATGAGACCGGCTATAAAAAATACCTGCACGGAGAGGCGGTGGCGATCGGTATGAATATGGCAAATTCTCTCTCGGTGAAGCTTGGCTTGATGAGCGAAAAAGATGCTCTTAGGATCAAAGAGCTTTTGGCTAAATTTAGCCTGCCTACGCACTACGCGCTAAGAGATGAGAGTGCGTTTTACGAGGCCTTTATGCTCGATAAAAAGACGCAAGAGGGCAGCGTGAAATTCATACTCTCAAACGGTATCGGAAGCGCGGTTATGAAAAACGATATAAAACGTGATGACGTGATAAAAATTTTAAGAGAATTCAAATGAGGATCTTACTTTTTCTACTAGGACTTTTGGCCTTTGTTTATGGTGAACAAAATGCGAGTGTCCCCCTTGATGACATCGAAAACAGCAGCAAAGCAGCCGACATAAGGCAGCAAATATCTGCTATCGACACTTCGCTAAGGGGCAACGTGTGGATAACCAGATACGCAAACTACAACACCTATCAAAATCTTTTAAGTGAGCTTGAAAAAAACGAGGCCGCCCTTAAAAAACTGGATAAAAATTCACGTAAAAGCGACGAGCTTATTAGGCGTAGCGGGACATTAAAAGAACAGATAAATTTGCTAAAAGAGTATGAGAAAGTGCCTTTTTCAAATATGCTGGCCGCTCCCGAGGTCGAGACCCCACCACGCATAATAAATCCTATCGCGCTGATATCGGGCTTTTCATATATCAAAAAGATCAAAGGCGAAAAGGCTGATTATTCACGTCATATCGTCGAGCTCGAAGCTCTTTTGTTAAAGCTGGAGGATAAAGAAAAGCTGATGACGCAGCTATTAGAATTTGACAACAGCGATGCAAACAGAGACGATCTTTACGCTCTTAGGCAAGAGATAAGCGAATTTAACGCGGTAAAGCAAATAGCCAATACTACTTTCAACGTATATGAAAAAAGAGCGGATGAAGCCATAAATATAACGACTACGGATATAAAATCGCAGTTTTTGAGCATGCTAAACATCGCTATCGTGATCATCATCACTATCGCTCTTACGTTTTTTGCGAAATTTATCGCAAAGCGCACTATCAGCGATAACGAGCGATTTTACACGGTCAATAAATTTTTAAATTTCCTAAACGTGACGATCATCGTTTTGATACTGCTTTTTGCCTATATCGAAAACGTCACCTACGTCGTGACGGTGCTTGGTTTTGCATCAGCCGGTATCGCTATCGCGATGAAAGATATGTTTATGAGCATGCTTGGCTGGATGGTGATAATGTTTGGCGGCTCGATCCACGTGGGAGACCGCGTCAGAGTCTTTCACGACGGCTCGGAATTCGTAGGCGACATCATCGATATATCGCTACTTAGGATGACGGTTTTTGAGGATGTGACCTACTCGACGTATAAATTCAATCGCCGCGCAGGGCGTATCGTTTTCGTGCCAAACAACTATATATTTACCGATCTCATCGCAAACTATTCGCACTACGGTATGAAGACCGTTTGGGACGGCATCGATATCGTGATAAGCTTTGATAGCAACCATAAAAAGGCCGTGCATATCGCTAAAACGATCGTGCGAAAGTATTCAAAGGGCTACACTGATATCGCAAAGCGCCAAATGACGAAGCTTCGCAGCCAATACAGCGTAAAAAATCCAAATGTCGAGCCTAGAATTTTCACATTTTTCGAGCCATACGGTATAAACATCTCTAGCTGGTATATGTCTAACTCATATGCCACACTAGCGCTTAGAAGCACGATAAGCGCGGAGCTCATAGACGCGTTTAATAAAGAAGACGACATAAAGATCGCATATCCTAGCCAAACGCTCTATCTTGGCAAGAAGCAGACTCCAAGCGCTCATAGCGAATTTGAAGGCGAGAGTCTGGCTTGATGCAAAAGATATTTTTTAAAACTTTCGGGTGTCGCACGAACATCTACGATACGGAGCTCATGAAAAGCTACGTAAAGGACTACGAGATCACAAATGACGAAGAGATAGCCGACGTAGTCGTGATAAACTCATGCACGGTCACAAACTCCGCCGACAGCGGCGTGAGAAACTACATAAACGGCGTGAAAAGGCGCGGTGCAAAGGTAATTTTAACAGGTTGCGGAGCGGTCAGTAAAGGTAAAGAGCTCTTTGAAAAGGACGCTATATTTGGAGTCATGGGCGCTAGCCAAAAAGCAAATATCAACTCTCTTTTAAGCTCCAAACAGCGCTTTTTCGAGCTTGGCGATCTAAATTCCATCGATAAAAACATCGTGACGAGCTACGAGAACCACACCAAGGCTTTCATCAAGATCCAAGAGGGCTGTAACTTCGCATGCAGCTACTGTATCATCCCGTCCGTGCGCGGCAAAGCGCGAAGCATGGATGAAAACTCTATCATAAACGAGGCTAAAATTTTAGCCGCTAACGGCTACAACGAGCTCGTTTTAACAGGCACTAATATCGGTAGCTACGGCAAAGATACGGGTAGCTCGCTTGGTAGGCTTTTGGCAAATTTAGGCAAAATCCCGGGCATCAGGCGCATCAGACTTGGCAGCATCGAGCCAAGCCAGATAGACGAGAGCTTCCGCGAAATTTTAAAAGAGAGCTGGCTGGAGCGGCATTTGCATATCGCGCTTCAGCACACCAGCGAAAAGATGCTGCGTATCATGCGCCGTAGAAATCAAGCCTTTAGCGACCTGGAGCTTTTTAACGAGCTAAGCTCGCTTGGCTTTGCGCTGGGGACAGATTTTATCGTAGGTCATCCTGGAGAGAGCGAGGAGATATGGGCTGAGGCGCTTGAAAATTTTAAAAAATTCCCGCTTACTCATTTGCATGTGTTTGCGTATTCTCCTCGTGCAAATACGCACTCTGCGACGATGAAAGCAGGTGTCAGCGGCGACGTGGCGAAAGAGAGGCTAAATTTACTAAAGCAGATCACCGCACAAAATAATCTAAATTTCAGAAAACGGCATAAGGAAAATTTAAAGGTCTTGGTGGAGAAAAAAAATGCTGATCTCTACGAGGGCTTCGATCAGTTTTACAACAAGCTAAGGATCGACTCGGCTAGAGATATAAGCAAAGAGTGGCTGGAGGTAGGCGAATATGAGGTCCAAAATGAAGCGAATTATGCAAAAATTCAGTTTTAAATTCAACAAAAAAAATATCTTGATCATAGCGGCGGTGCTTTTAGTCGTCGTCCTGGCTCTTGCCGTGAGCAAAGAGCCAAAGAGCATAAGCTACGAAGGATATATGCAGCTTCTTAGCGGCAACTTCATCGACAAGGCCGTAATCGATGAAGACGACGTCATACTCTACGCCCAAAATAACCGCTACAAGATCATAAAAGACGGCGTGGATATAAAGGAGCTCGTCAAAAAAGTGCCCGTCGAGCGAGCGCAAAACTATATCGTGATGAGCGAAATTTTCACCATTTGTTTCATACTGTTGATATTTTTTGTAGCGGTGCTTTTACTGCTTAGATTTAGAAAAAAGAGCCAGCCAGCCGGTGATAAAACGCCGGCTTACGATCTTGAAAGCATAGTAAATTCCTTCGCTACACCGGTAATTTCAAACGTGAGATTTGACGATGTAGCCGGTATCGATGATGTCAAAATGGAGCTTAGCGAGATCGTGGACTTTCTAAAAAACCCTATAAAATACCGAAATTTCGGTATCAAAATGCCAAAAGGCGTGCTGATGATAGGGCCTCCTGGCGTGGGTAAAACGCTCGTGGCAAAGGCGGTCGCCGGAGAGGCGAACGTACCGTTTTTTTATCAAAACGGCGCTAGCTTCGTGCAAATTTACGTCGGTATGGGCGCAAAACGTGTCCGTGAGCTTTTTAACAAGGCAAAATCCTACGCCCCATCGATCATCTTTATCGACGAGATAGATGCGGTGGGAAAGAGCAGGGGAGGTAGCCGCAACGACGAGCGCGAAGCCACGCTAAATCAGCTTCTCACCGAGATGGACGGCTTTGAAGACAACTCAGGCGTCATCGTGATCGCAGCGACGAACCGCATCGAGATGATCGACGAGGCGCTGCTTCGCTCGGGGCGATTTGACAGGCGTATTTTCCTATCCATGCCTGATTTCAAGGATAGAATGGCGATATTAAAGACCTATTTAAAAGGCAAAAAATGTGAAGCCGACGTGAGCGATATAGCCAAGATGAGCGTAGGCTTTTCAGGGGCGGCACTAAGCACGCTCGTGAACGAAGCGGCGATAAACGCGCTAAGAAACGGCAGTGAAATTTTAAGGATGGGTGACTTTGAAGCGGTCTTAAACAAGGTTTTACTCGGTAAAAAAAAGGTGCTAAGCTACTCCGAGTCCGAGAAAAAGATACAAGCGACCTATCAGGCGGCAAAGGCGCTGGCCGCTTTTTGGTTTGACGTGAAATTCGACAAAATTTCACTCATCGAGGATAGGTTTGTCGGTATCGAAAGAGAGATAGAGTCGCGCTCGCAAATGATCTCTCGCATAAAGGTTTTTTTAGCCGGTATGTGCAAGCTGGAGCTCGACGAGAACGATATATTTTCAAATTCTAGCACGGACTTGAACTACGCAAAAGACTTGGCCTCAAAGATGGTCTACGAATACGGCATGGGAAAGTCTTTCGTGCCAAATCCTGCAGACGTTGAGGAAATTTTGAGCCAGGCAAGAGAAGAAACCATAAGCTTTTTAAAGGGCGTAAGCATGCAAATAGCGCGTATCAGCGAATTTTTGCTAGTCTATGAGAGCGTGGATAAAGAGATGGTGGCAAATATATTAAACGAGACTTATGAACTGGAGGATAAATGAAAGCTAAAATAGGAATTTTAACTCTATCTGATCGAGCAAGCAAGGGCATTTATGAGGATCTTTCTGGTGCTGCTATCAGGCAAATTTTAGACGAGTGGATCGTGAGCGAGCGAGAGTATTTTTACGAAGTCATAGCTGATGATTTTAAAATTATTAAAGAGCGACTCATTTATATGAGTGATAAGCTTGGCTGCGATCTTATCCTGACTACAGGGGGCACTGGGCCCGCAGAGCGCGATGTGACACCCGAAGCGACAGAGGCAGTGTGTAAAAAGATGATGCCGGGCTTTGGCGAGCTTATGCGAGCAGCGAGCCTGAAATTTGTTCCCACAGCGATCCTCTCGCGTCAGACGGCTGGTATCCGTGCTCACGCTCTCATCGTAAATTTACCCGGTCAGCCAAAGGCGATAAGAGAGTGCCTGGAGCCGATATTTCCGGCTATGCCATACTGCATCGACCTTATCGGCGGAGCGTTTATCGAGACTGACGAGAGCAAGATGAAGGTGTTTAGACCGAAGAAGAAATAAAATTTAAGCTCTACTTTATTATATGTTTGGTTTATCGCTCGCATTACAAGCATTATTTGATTTTATAATCGCTAATTTATCCAGAATGTAAATTCAAAAGCGGGCGCGTTGCTTGATAGTTACTATTTGTGGGGCTTGTAGTGATCATCGGTGTGTAGTATTGCGTCAGTATCTAAAATAGCCTAAATTTACAAGCTATTTTGCGAGGTACAGTTGTCGCTTTGAGTGTCTCTATTATTATTACAATCGCTCATCCATACTTCTAGCACTTGATCTGTGCGGGTATTACCTGCAAAATTTGGGCGCAAAGAGGGCAAAATTTTCATTTTTTAATCTAGTAAAAGAGATTTTAAAGCTGACTAAACGATTTAGAAAGTCTTAAAAAATTAAGGCTCTACAATATTTCATTGATTTTCAGCTCTCAAAGCAGTAGAATGCGAACAGCATTCGAGTAAAACTCTTGTGAAGCGACGCTATCGCCGCCGATTTTTCACTTCGCTGTCGCTCGTGACAAGAATACGCTACGAGCAGAGAAGCCACAGGCTGAACGCGGTCTGCTCGCAGTTGCGAGTGCAACGAAGCGTCTTGAAAAGCTGCAAGCAACGCGAAGCAGAAAAAATCGTGCTATATGTTCGGCGCTTTGCGGAGCGAGTACGGTTTGCGAAGCAAGTATCAGTGATTTATTATAACAGAGCCAAAATTAATAGCCTAAATTTTCCTATTTTTTCGCCTGATATAAAGGACGTAAAATACCGTTATAAACGCGACCACAACGAGTAGGGCGATGACTATATGACTAAACGTGCCGTGATCATAGTTTGTCCCTAAAAAATACCCGACACCAAGTAGTATCACTACCCAGATACCAGCTCCGAGTGCGGTAAATAGGCAAAATTTAAACATATTCATCTTTGCTAACCCAGCTGGTAGGCTGATGTATTGACGGATACCGGGGATCAGGCGGCAGTTAAAGGTCGAGATCTCGCCGTGTTTGTTGAAAAATGCCTCAAATTTTGCCATTTTTTCATCCGTGATACCGACAAATTTACCGTATTTTAAGATAAGCTCACGTCCGAAAAAGTAACATAGATAGTAGTTAAACACCGCTCCCGCGAGGCTACCGCCCACACCAGCTAAAAACGCAAAAGCCAAATTCATCTCGCCCTTATGCACGAGGTATCCCGCCGGGGTCATCGCCACTTCGCTTGGAAACGGGAAAAATGAGCTTTCTAAAAACATCATAACAAAAATGCCCGTGTAGCCCCACTGACTCACGATGCCGACGATAAAATCAATGATTTGTTGCAAAATTTATCCTTGTATCTTTTGGTAACACTCATAAGCGATGAGAAGTGCGAAAACGATAAATATCGCACCGCAAACGGCGTCTAAAATTTTTTGATTGTTTAAAAATATCTCACGTGGCCTTTTAGCTGAGAAGATTTTACCCACGAGCAAAAATACGCAAAGGCTTTCAAAGCTGATAAAAAATGCCACGCCAAGCAGCTGCCAAAGCGAGTCAAGAGAGCTTACAAAGACCGAAAACACGCTGGCAAAATAAAGCACTGCTTTTGGGTTTGAGAGATTTGTAAAAAATCCAGTGATGAAAAATTTCCGTAGCCCGCCCTTGGTCGATTTGCCGTTTAAATTTAAGCTACCACCGCTTTTTAGCGACCTCAAAATGCCCACGCCCAGATAGAGCAGATAAAGGCTGCTGGCGATCATCAGTAAAATTTGTATCGCTGGAAATGCCAAAAATAGGGCGTTTAGTCCAAGAACGGTGAGAAATATCCATATCACGATGCCACATCCCACACCAAGGCTAGCGGCGATCGCCTCTTTGTAACCACTAGCTAGCGATGTGCGAAGTATGAGAAGTATATCTGGGCCCGGGACGATCAGCACAAAAAAGTGCGTGACCGCCAGGGTCAAAATCATAAGCGGATTCATTTTTTCCTTTAAATTTAGGGCTGCTCGCCCATTTTAAAACGCCGGTATGACCTCGCCTTTGTAGCGATCAAGGATAAATTTCCTCGTGTCATCGCTCAACACCGCTTTAACGAGAGCCTTGATCTTTGGGCTGTTTTCGTTGCCAGCTCTTGTGACGATGATGTTTGCGTATGGGCTATTTGCGTCTTCAAGCAGCAGCGCGTCCTTTGCCACGCTCATGCCTAGATCAAGCACGAAATTTGTGCTGATGGCGGCTAGATCGACTTCGTCGAGCGTGCGCGGTATCTGAGCACCTTCAAGCTCGACAAATTTAAGATGTAGCGGGTTTTTCGTGATGTCGTGAGGGGTTGCCTGCACAGCCTTTTTATCAAGCTCGATGAGTCCTGCTTTTTCCAAAATCCTCAAAGCGCGGTTGCCATTTGACGGATCATACGCGATCGCAACCGTCGCGCCGTCTTTTAGCTCGTTTATGTTTTTTATATTTTTTGAATAAAACCCAAGCGGCTCGACATGCACGCTCGCGACCTTGACTAAATTTAGCCCGCGGTTTTTATTTTGCTCTTCAAGATAGGGCAAATGCTGGAAGAAATTCGCGTCCAAATCGCCATCTTGTGTCGCGATATTTGGGATCGAGTAGTCCGTGATCTCGGAGATCACCAGGTCGTATCCAAGCTCTTTTAGCTTTGGTTTGACAAATTCTAAAATTTCAGCGTGTGGAACGGGCGAAACGCCGACTATTATGGTTTTATCGTCGCTTTTAGCGTATAAATTCAGAGCCAAAAATGTGGCTGCTAGCAGGTTTAAAATTTTCATTATTTTTTCCTTTTTTATGAAAAGGACGGCGCTAAAAAGGTAAAAGCTTTTACGCCGCCTTAAATTTAAGAGTATCCTCTAAACTAAAATTTAGGCTCACTGCGCGCTTAAATTTGCCTACGGCAGGTCAAATTTAAGTAGCTTGCAAGATCAAAACGTCGGAAGTATCGCACCTTTATATTTTTCCTCGATAAATTTCTTCACTTCCGGGCTTGTGATAGCTTTGTCGAGTGCTTTGGTCTTCGGGCTGTTTTCATTGCCGGCTTTGACTACGACGTAGTTTGTGTATGGGCTGTCCTTGCTTTCTAGCACGAGCGCATCTTTTGTAGGGTTGAGATTTGCGTTCATAGCGTAGTTTGTGTTGATTACTGCGATCGTTACGTCATCTAGGGTGCGCGGCACTTGGGCTGTCTCGATCTCTTCAAATTTTAGCTTTTTAGGGTTCTCGACGATGTCAAGTGGGGTTTTTAGCGGGTTGTTGTTTAGTTTGATGAGACCTGCGCTGGCTAAAACATCAAGTGCGCGGCTCTCGTTTGTCGGGTCGTTTGGTATCGAGACGCTGCTGCCCTCTTTAAGCTCTTTGATATCTTTTATCTTTTTTGAATAAACCCCCATAGGTTCTAAATGCACGCCGACGGTTTTAACAAGGTGAGTGCCTTTGTTTTTATTAAATTCTTCAAGATACGGCAGGTGTTGGAAGTAGTTTGCATCCAGATCGCCGTCTTCTGTGGCTAAATTTGGCACGGTGTAGTCGTTAAATTCTTTTATTTCAAGCGTGTAGCCGTTTTTTGCGAGGATCGGCTTTACGACTTCGAGGATCTCGGCGTGCGGCACGGGAGTAGCACCTACGATGATAGTTTTTGCTTTGTCAGCGGCGTTTGCAGATAGTGACAGACTAAGGGCGACTAGGGAAGAGAGAAGTATTTTGTTCATTTTTTATCCTTTTTTAAATTTGCGCTAAACGACTTAAAAGGATAAATTTAAAGTAGTGTCTAAATTTCTTTTTAAGTATTTAGCAAGCTAAGCACTTAAAAAGAAATTTGTGCTTAGCGGTTAGTCTTTCGACGACTTATGTTCTATCAAGCGACACATTTCGCACATATCTGATTTCATGTTTATCCTTTCAAGTAAAATAATTCGGCGATTTTAAATGAAAAAACTTTAAAATCAGATAAAATGTGCTATTTTTTTGTAATTTTGTAAAAAAAGTTTCCAAGAATTTGAAAAATTTGCACCATTATGATCAAAATCACGACTGTGTAAAGCATAATGTCAGGTCTAAAACGCTGATAGCCGTAGTTGATAGCGACCGCGCCAAGTCCGCCGCCTCCGACTGCGCCTGCCATCGCTGAAAAGCCGATATTTACGATGAGAGTTAGCGTAAATGCCGAGATGATACCGGGCAATGCCTCGACGAACATCACGCGAAAGATGATTTGCAAATTTGAGCTGCCAAAGCTCTTTGCCGCTTCGATGATGCCTTTATCGACCTCTTTTAGCGCGCTTTCGATGAGTCTGGCGACAAAAGGTGCAGCCCCGATAGTAAGCGGGACGATCGCCGCTGTGGTGCCGATGCTCGTGCCTACGATCATTTTTGTGACCGGAAAAAGCACGATGATTAGGATGATGAACGGAAAGCTTCTGAGCGTATTTATGAGCACGTCAAGCGTAAAGTAAAGCTTTGCGTTTGGTTTTAGCCCGTCTTTGTCCGAAAGTACGAGTAAAACGGCAGGTATAAGCCCGATAACAAAGGCCAAAAACGTCGAAATCAAGCTCATATAAAGCGTCTCGTTGATCGCAGGAAGTAAAATGCGTGCGAACACGTCAGGAAATTTAGAAAAATCTATGCCAAACATCACGCCACCTCCCAAAGCACGCCGCTTTGCTTGATGTATTCGATCACGCGCGCCTCGTCTTGTGGCTCGACATTTATCACGAGCGAGCCAAGCACGTTTTTATCGAGCTTTTCAAGCTTGCCCCAGACGATGTTAAAGTCGATATTTAGCGTGCGCGCCATGTGCGTGATGACGCTGTTTTGCGCGACCTCTTTTGGGAAAAAGAGGCGGATATTCACGCCGCTTGCGGGTAAAATTTCGATCTCGCCCAAAAATTCCTTCATCTTTTCATCGGGTTTTAAAAATAGCTCTTCGATGCTACCGCTACCGATTATCTTGCCGCCTTCAAGCAAAAGGGCTCTGCTGGCGACTGACTTTACGACCTCCATCTCGTGCGTGACGATGACGATGCTGATGTCAAGCTCGGCGTTTATCTTTTTTAAAAGCTCCAAGATAGAATTCGTCGTATTTGGATCAAGCGCGCTCGTCGCCTCGTCGCTGAGTAAAATTTTTGGACTTAGTGCAAGAGCGCGAGCGATCGCCACGCGCTGCTTTTGCCCGCCACTTAGCTCGCTAGGATAGCTTTTTGCCTTATTTTCAAGCCCGACTAAATTTAAAAGCTCGCTCACTCTGGTTTGGATTTTCTCCTTTGGATAGCTCCAAAATTTAAGCGGAGTGGCGACGTTTTCAAACACCGTTTTTCTAGCCATCAGCGCAAAATGCTGAAATATCATCCCCACATCGCGCCTAAGCTCTCTTAGCTCGTTTTGTTTGAGCTCGCTTATCTCGCGCCCAAATACCTTTAAGCTGCCTCCTTGATAGCTTTCCAGTCCGTTTATGCAGCGAAGCAGGGTCGATTTGCCCGCACCGCTGTGTCCCACGATAGCGTAAATTTCGCCCTTAGCGACGTTTAAATTTATATCGTGCAAGATCTGCGTGCTACCATAAAATTTCTGTAAATTTGAGATCTCTATCATTAAATTCAACTACCTCATATTCTGATCAAAATATAATAAATCACATATATCCAGCTTAAAAAACCATGAATTATAGCCCACAATATGCTATGGTTCGCTCCCCATGATAACGCGACCGCCACTACCGTCCCAAGTGTGAATCCTCCGATACTGCCGTTTCTCATCGTCGCTCCTTTCAAAGGTTTATTTATCAAATTTCATAAGCTCTGAATCTATCTTTTTAAGCTGTTCTTGCGCGTTTGCAAGCCCTGATTTATTTGCCTCTATCACCTCCGACGGAGCGTTGGCGACAAATTTCTCGTTTTTTAGCATGCCCGATAGTTTTGCTATCTCTTTTCCCAGTTTAGTTTTCTGCGACCGCAGTCGCATTATTATTGCCGACATATCCACGCCTTCAAGCGGTATGAAGCTTTGTAAATTTTCGCTCACATCGCTGATCGCGCCGTCTATTTTGCTGCTCGTAAATTCGATATTTTCGCACTTTGCGAGTAGGGCGATGTAGTTTGAAGCCTCGCTTAAATTTACGTCGCCGTTAAGCTTGACATAAGCTTTTGCTATTTTTGAGTTGCCAAGCTCGATCGTAGCCTTTGCGCGGCGTATGCTGACTATCGCTTCGATGACGAGCGAGAAAATTTTCTCAATCTCTAAATTTCGCTCTTTTGTCTGCGGATAGCGTGAGATCATTATGGACGCCGAGCTTTCTAAATTTGTCCTGCTAAGCTCGTGATAAAGGTATTCGCTAATAAACGGCATAAACGGGCTTAAAAGCTTCATCGTCTCTTTAAATATCGCGCCCAGTTCGGCGACACTTGCTTTGCTCGCCTTGCTTAGCTCGATACCCCAGTCGCAAAACTCGTCCCATAAAAATTTATAAAGCGCATTCGCCGCGTCGTTGAAGCGATACGCGTCAATGTTCTCGCGCACCTCGCGCACGCACTCGTAAAAGCGGCTTTGCATATACGCTCCAAGCGGCGTTTTGACCTCGATTTTGTCTAAGTCGTCAAATTTACTCTCGTTTAAAAGCAGATATTTGCCGGCGTTGTAAAGCTTATTCGTAAAATTTCTAACCAGCTTCATTTTCTCGTCGCTTAGCTTGATGTCGCGACCCTGAACGGCGAGTAGGGCGAGCGTGAAGCGCAAGATGTCCGCACTGTACTCCTCGATGCTATCAAGCGGGTCGATCACGTTGCCAAGGCTCTTACTCATCTTTCTGCCTTGCTCGTCTTTAACCAGAGCATGCAGGTAGATGTCGTCAAACGGCAGCTTTTCTAGCGCATTTTGCCCCTGAAACATCATCCTGGCGACCCAGAAAAAGAGGATGTCAAAGCCTGTTATCAGCAGGGTATTTGGGTAAAATTCAGCCAGATCGCCCTCGAACCATTTTTCGTTTTTTAGCTCCTCGCCGTTGCCCCAGCCAAGTGTGCTAAAAGGCCAAAGTCCCGAGCTAAACCACGTATCAAGCACATCCGGGTCTTGATGAAAATTTTTGCTTTTGCACTTTGGGCATTCATTCGGCTCGCCTTCATCCGCCCACTCGTGAGCGCACTCGTCGCAGTAAAATACCGGGATCTGATGCCCCCACCAAAGCTGACGCGAGATGCACCAGTCGCGAAGCTCCCTCATCCACGCGTTAAAGCTATTTATCCAATGCGGCGGGTAAAATTTAGCCAGCCCAGCCGCGACGTCCTCGATGGCTTTGTCGGCGATCTGCTTTTTTACGAACCATTGCTTTGAGATGTATGGTTCGACGACATTTTTACAGCGGTAGCAGTAGCCTACTTGATTGTCGTAATCCTCGATCTTTTCGACGTTGCCGATCCTTTCTAGCTCGCGCACGATGGGCTCTCGTGCCGCCAGCCTTTCAAGTCCTTTAAATTTATCGCACTGCTCGTTTAAAATGCCCTTTTCATCAAAAACGGTGATAAATTCGAGGTTATGTCTTTTGCCGACCTCGTAGTCGTTCGTATCGTGTGCGGGCGTGACTTTAACTAGGCCCGTTCCAAACTCCATATCTACATGTTCGTCGGCGATGATCGGGATCTCACGCCCGATGATAGGTAGCACGACCTTGCGACCGATCAAATTTTTATATCGCTCGTCATTTGGATTTACCATTACCGCCGTATCGCCAAAGTATGTTTCCGGGCGCGTCGTGGCGACTACCACAAATTTAGACGGCTCGTCAGCCAAATAATATCGCAAATAATAAAGCTTGCCCTTATTTTCCTTGTGTTCGACCTCGATATCGCTGAGTGCTCCGTCGTGCGTGCACCAGTTTATCATATAGTTTTCGCGCACGATGAGCCCTTTTTCATAAAGGCTCACGAAGGCTTTTTTGACCGCCTTTTTTAGCCCCTCATCCATAGTAAATCTCTGCCTGCTCCACGTAGGAGAGATGCCTAGACGGCGCATTTGATGCACTATCATACCGCCGCTTTTTTCTTTCCATTGCCAGACTTTTTTTACAAATTCTTTGCGCCCGATACTCTCTTTTGTTATGCCCTGAGCTAAAAGCTGCTTTTCTACGACGTTTTGAGTGGCGATACCCGCATGATCTAGCCCCGGCTGCCAGAGGGTCTTGTAGCCGTCCATCCTTTTGTAGCGGGTCATGATGTCTTGAAGTGTGAAAGTGAGCGAATGTCCGATGTGAAGTGAGCCGGTCACGTTTGGAGGCGGCATCATGATACAAAATTTTTTATTTGGCTCTTGGATCTCTTTGTTCGCGTCTATCTCGAAATATCCGCGCTCTTCCCAAATTTTATAAAATTTCTCTTCCGTTTGCTTTGCGTCGTAAAAATCAGCCACTTTCCATCCTTTTATTTGCTTTGCGCGCCGATATTTTGTGGCGTCACAATCGCGTAAAATGAAGCGATTTTACCTAAAGATTGTTTAAAATTTTCTTTTTATTTACGATATATATACGTAGATTAGGGCGATCGCTCGCCCTAAATTTTATTTGACGCTGAAAGATTTTTGAGCTAGGTCGTAGTCGTTTTGCGTGTCGTTATACATATTTTCCGTGATGACCGCAGGTAGCGTGCATTTGCCGCTCATCACTACGCGATACGGCGTAAATAGCGTTGCTTTCTTACTTTCAAGGTTATAAAAGCTTATGACGCGGTCGTCTTTGATGCTTTGATATTCTAAATCTATATCGTTTTTGGTCTGCTCGCTTCTTGTAAAGCCGCTTAAATTTTCATTTACGACCTCGAAGCAAGGGCTTGTCATCTCGTTTATCACGCCATTTCTTATAGGACTTTTTGAATTCAGCGTGATTTTGGAGTAAATGACGTCATTTACCTTTAGATTGCTTAAATTTAGCTCTTTGCCGTCTTTATTCACGAAAATCCTATATATATCAAGCTCTTTTGGCTCTAGTGCGTGTTTTACTTCAAGCGGAACGTAAGCAGAGCTTGAAATACCGGCAAAGAGTTTGTTTTCTCCTTGCGGATCGATCTTAAATTCGCCCTTTTCGGTCGTGATATTTACGCTTAAAAGACCGTCAAAATCTTTCTGCACTCCGTCATAGCTAAGCTTAAATTTATTGTTCGTCTCGTTAGCTTTTGGCTTAAAGTAGGCATTAAGCGCACGCAAAACGAAGGCTCGCTCTTGAGTGGAGCTTAGCTCGTCCATATTTGTTATCAAGAAATTCGCAAGCTCGTCAGAGTATGAATTTTGCGCAAAATGCTTTGCATGCAGATAAAGCACGAAGGCGCGGTCTCTTAGATCCGAGTGAAAATCGCTGTAAATTCTCTTTTCTTTAGACTCTTTTGCATTTAAATTTTTAAGCACATTGGAAGCTTCGTCGTCAAGTCCGGCGATCTTTAGAGTAGAGGCCATCAGGTATTTGTTTAAAACGCTTGAGGTGTAGAGCTTTTCGTCGTAAATTCTGTTTAAAGCCGCTCTATCCAGTGCGTTGCCTCTGGCTGCGACGTAAAGGCCGTAAAGCACCTCAAACGGCGTATCGTAGCTTAAATTTGCCAGGCTTTTGACGGCTTTGTCTTTGATGCTTTTTGGCACTTTGTAGCCCGCTTCGTCCAGCTCCAAAAGAACGTCGGTCGCATAAACGGAGGCAAAGATATTTACGTAGCTTAGCTCGTTCCAGTAGCCAAAGCTGCCGTTACTCTTTTGCATCTTGATAATATCCTCAAGCCCTAGCGTGATAAATCTCTTTCTATCTTCGTCTCTGAATTTCTCTTTGACTTTCGCATTTAAAAGCGCCAAAAGGCGGCTACTTCGCTGCTCGGCGCATCCATATGGATACTCGATCAAATTTTGTGAAGCGGCGTTTAGTAGGCTTGTGACGGAATTTGAAGCGTCTATGCTGACGTTTGTAAAGCCCTTAGGCAGCTTGATATCTTTTGTCTTGCTTATGACTAGGCTCTTTGCGTAGGTGCTTATCGGATAAGGATCGACTACGTCAAGGTTCGTGTAGTTTGTAAGTGTGTCGCCGTTGTTATCGAGTGTGATTTCAAAATTTGCCTTTCCGGCCTCTTTTGCAGCGATCTTTAGCGGCAAGAGTTTATTTTCAAGCGGTTTTAAATTTACTTTCGTGTCGCTGTTTAGCTCTAAATTTGGGCTTGATTTGATCGAAACGCTTAAATTTTTATCTTGATTTGTCGTGTTTATGAGCCTTAAGCTCGCGTTTAGCTCATCGCCTTTTAGTATATACGCGAGCACGCTTGGCTTGATGATGACATCGTCTTTTACTAAAATTTCGCTATTTTTGGCGTCCATCTGCGTTTCGTTCGAGACGATAGCGTCCACGCGGATAGCCGAGTTAAAGCCGTTTGGCGTTTTAAATTCATAGCTTGCCGTGCCGTTTGCGTCGGCTTTTAGACGTGCGGCTTTAGCGAATGTTTTTATATTTTTACTATCGACCGGACTATCGTGTTTTGCGAGTTTGGCCTCCATAGCCAGCTCTTTTGTATCGCCGCCAAAGCTTAGCACTTTGCCGTCCACCTTGTAGTTTGTGAGCTTGTCGTAGATATCGTAGTCAAAGACCGAGTCGGGCAAAATTTTGTTAAAAAACGCCAGAGGATTTGCCGGTGCTTGCGAAGTGATATTTAACACGCCAAGATCGACTACAAAGAGGCTGATATCGGCGTTTGGTAGCGTTTTTAGCGAAATTTTTACGTTTTGATTCGTCTTTGCCGTCTTTGGCGCGTCGATCTGCAAATCCATCTTTCTTTCAGGTTTGTCGGCTTTTGCGTAAATTTTACCGTGAGTTCTAAAAGGAGTCACGCCGTCATCGGCTAGGCGATAGATGTTTGCGCCTACATACAGTCCGTTGAAATCAAAATCAAGTTTGAATTTAGCATTTGCCGAGTTATTTTTGATACGCACGACCTTATAGGCTTTGACATCGCCATCTTCGAGCGTCACGAGCGCTAGTCCGTCCTTGATCGCCGAGCTTATATCCGCGCTTAGCTCGTCACCTTTTTTATAGCTTTGAGCGTTTAGTTTGACTTGAGCTTTGCTAAGCTCTTTTGTCGGCATTAAAGTCGAGTAGTTCCAGCCGCTGACGTCGATATCGATGCTGGTGCTAGAGCCGCTTACTATGTCGGAAGCCACGATCGTGTATGAGCCGCTTTGAGCGAAGCTGTAGTCAAACGAACCGCTATCTTTGAAAAAGTTATCCACATCATCTAGCCTTTCATGCCATCTGACTACGCCTCTATCGTCGCTCGTGTATTCCCAGACCGAGCGCTTGACGCTAAATTTCAGGCTCAAATTTTTAGGCTCGCCGCTGATGGCGTTTAGAGCGACTGTTTTGATGTTTATCTTTTCGTTTGGCTCTACGAAGGTCTTGTCGGCAAAGATTCCGACCATATTTTCGTAAGGATAGACCTTGAAAGTCTTGCTAGTGCTGACGTTTTTACCATCGTCATTTACGCTGAAATTTATGACGCCTTTTAGTATAGAAGGCACATCACCGTCACCCTCACCCTCTAGGCTAAGCCCGAGGATATCGCTTGCTTTGCCTTTTTCGTTGAGCTTTATTCGCCTCTCCAGGCTGGCGTATCCCTTGCTTTTTATCGTGCTGTTTTTAAATTTATAGTCTTTGTAGTTTTCGTTTTTATACTCCGAGTCAAAAAATGAGACTTCAAACGATCCTTCAAGCCCGCTAGCCGCACCGCCAAAGAGATAGTTGCTTGAAAATTCCAGCGGGATAAATTCATTAGCCTGTAAAATTTCACTTGACATGGTGATCTCGTTTTTAAGCCTTGCAGGCACGAAGCTCTCGACGAAAAACGGCTCTTTTGCGAGGATTTTGTTTGCGTAGATTATGCTTAGCGTAAAGCGTCCGCTAAGCTCGCTTGAAATATTTTTGCTAAAGCTTATGACGCCAAATTCGTTCGTCTTTGCAGCAAATTCCGCGATGTCTTTGCTCTGAGGATCAGTGATCTTTAGCTTTACGGGCATGTTTACAAGTGGCTTGAAATCTCTATCTCTTAGATATATCGCACCCTCGATGTCCTCGTTTGGACGGATGATATCGGTGGCAAAATGTGTCCAAGCATCGATCGTTTCGTTCGCATCTTTTAGCATATATCTGGCGTTTTCGTTTAGGTTTTCATCCTCGTTTATGAGGAGGAAATTTTGCTCCTTGCCCAAGGATACGACGACGGAGGAGACGTCTTTATAGATGTCTTTGCGTTTAAATTTAAATACGCCCTCGTCGTTTGTCGCGCCAACTGCCAGCTCGTCATTTTTTTTGCTGTAAATTTTGACATTAGCATTTGCCAGCATCGTGTTTTCGCCAAGTCTGTTGGCAAATACGAAAATTTCGTTTTTACTGACCTTGGCGCTGATGGCGATATCACTTAGATAAACGACCTTTGAGATGCTTTGATCTTTACCGTAAGAGAGGTTTATCTTATACACTCCGTCTCCGCCGCCAGCGAAATCAAGCCTTATTTTATGTAAGGAGACTTCATTTAGCGCACCGCCAAGATCGTATTTTTTGCTCGCGACCTCTTTGCTGAAAGTGCTTAGATCGTCGCTGCTGGAGTTGAAATTTAGAAAATATCTATAATTTTGATCGGCTAGCTTTTCGACCGTGACCTTGAGCTCGCTCACGTTTGCGCTTTTTATGCCGATCTGACCGACGCTTGAGATATACGGCTTGTCATTTGTAAATTCCACGAACGGAGCTAAATTGCCCATTTTTACCGTATAAACGCTATCATTTCTCACGATGTTGTCACTATCGCCAAAGCCCTTTTTGATCGTTATCTCATACTCGGTTTGAGGCTTGAAATCATCGCTGATGATGTCGATGTAGTAGTAAAGATCCTTGCCTTCAGCCTGCATTTTTTCTCTTTGCTCGTATTCGATGTAGTTCAAGTCACTCATTTTGAAATTTTGAATGCCCTTGACGTGAATGAATTTCTTGAGGTTTCGATCGTCATCCATCCAGTCTTTGAGATAGATCCTGGCGGCTAGCTTCCCGCTATCAAGGCTGACTGGCTCTAAATTTTCTATAAAAAGCGTCTTTGCTTTTTCATTTTCTTTTTTAAAATTTTGCTCATTATCGTCGTTTTTGGCTTTTTGTGAGTATGTGTAGCTGTAATTTTCCTCAAATTTCGCTCCGAATTTGCTCTCGAATCCTGCAGGAATTTCAAAAGTAGGAGCGCTTAAATTTTTATCTAAATTCAGCGCGAAATCGACCTTTGACATGCTATCTACGCTAAAATTCACATCGCTTATCTTTATCTTTTTCAGCTCGGTAGCATTTACTTCGTCGTTAAATTTCAGTATGTATTTGCTGTCTGAAGCTTTAAATACCTCTTTTAGCTTGAATTTACCGTATTCAAACTCCACGCTGCCGCCATTCATTTTGCAAGTGTAGCCCACACCCTGGTGAAGCTGGTTTGTATAGTAGACGAGGCTATCTTTTTTGTATTCTATTATGCCCTCCAGCTTTGGCTGGCACTCGAAAATTTTCTTTTTATCGATCGTGCCTACGAGCTTGTCGCTCACATTTTCATTAAGCCCGAATTCTATCGTCAAAGGCGTTTTGACATCGACCTCGCCGTTAAAGCTCAAAGCGTTTAAATTTATGGCCGACAAAAAGGCTAGAAACAACCATCTACTGCGCATCCTATCTCCTTATTTTTATCTGAATTTCATTTAAATTCGAGTTCTCGTCAAGAC
Organism: Campylobacter sp. FOBRC14; assembly: GCF_000287855.1. NCBI lineage: Bacteria > Pseudomonadati > Campylobacterota > Epsilonproteobacteria > Campylobacterales > Campylobacteraceae > Campylobacter > Campylobacter sp. FOBRC14. The sequence goes on from NZ_ALJJ01000011.1 coordinate 47,971, forward strand.
AGCTTAAAGTATGCTCGCCGATCCCTAAAGATACGATATTCTCACTACCGCTAGGTGCGTTTTTAAACTCGCCGTCATCGACTTTTAGGTAGATCTCATCCCCCAAATATGCGTAGCATTTTAGCATAACTTTGGTTATATTGCTATCGCTTAATATAGTCTCGTTCGCGTAAGGGCTGGCAAATAAAGGCTTTTTGCTCTTAAGCGTCTCAAGGCACGGGCTAGAGCTTAGCTCCTCTTTGTTCAAAAAGCCGTTTTTGTACATGAAATCAAGCTCCTCGCCCCTTATGCTCGTGCATTTATCCTTTAGCCAAACGCCTGAAATTTGCTCGTCGATCTGTAAATTTTTACACTGCTCAAACTCAAACGCATCGACGCAGGTAGGTATCTTGATGATGCCATCAGTGCTTGTTAGAAAGTGTAAATTTCGCTTTTGAGCCATGAGTTTAAAGGCATCGAAGATGATTTTTGAGGCGTCGTTTAGTCCGGTGAGCTTGTCGGTCTTTTGGGCGTTGAAATTTCCTATCCAAACGGCTATGGTGTAGTCTTTATCAAACCCGATAGCGTATATATCGCGCGAGCCGTAGCTCGTACCCGTTTTAAACGCGATAGTAGGCGTATCCTGGGCGTATCGCCATACGTTTTTTAGATACGAGCGCGACGCCTCGCTCATCATTTTTGCCGTCAGATAGGCGCTTTGCGGGCTTATTAGAGTGATGTTCGTATCCTGGGCGTTTATAAATTCTCCCGCAAACTCAAGCGGCCTTAATACGCCGCCATTTGCGTAAATGCTGTAAAGATGGGCTAAATTTAAAAGGCTCATCTCACTACTTCCAAGCGCTATACTAGCTCCATAAAATTCCTTACTCTCATTTACTAAATTCGCCCTATCTAAAAGCTCATAAAGCGAGTTGTCCCCCAGCTTTAGGTTTAAATTCACAGCCGGGATATTCAGGCTGAAATTTAGTGCATCTTTGGCGCTCACTATGCCTAAAAAGCCACCGCTGAAATTTCTGGGGACGTATTCGTTTATGAAAATTTCAGTGTCTATGAGCTGCGTTTTAGGCGTTATTAGCCCGCTATCAAGCGCTAGTGAAAATATAAACGGCTTTAGCGTGCTGCCGACATTTCGTTTCATGTTTAGGGCCGAGTTTTGCCCGTCTTTGGCGCGCTCATCGTGAGAGCCGACGAAGGCGATGACACTCATTTTTTCATTGTCTATCACGGCTGCAGCGGCGTTATTTGCGTTCTTTTCACGAAGCTTTATCATCGCGTTGTTTAATATATTCAAAAGATCGTTTTGGATTTCAAGGTCTAAATTCGTCTTAGTAAGGCCATTTTTAAATGCGACATCAGCGTAGCTAGGAGCGTTGTAGGGTGCTTTTACGCGGGTGTTTTTAAAAGGCTCGTTTTGAGCGCGTTTAAATGCGCTAAGATCGATGATATTAGCCTTATAAAGCAGCTTTACGACACGGTTTTTTAGGCGATTGATGTCAGATTTTTTATCGAGTCGGTTCCTGTTCGGATTTTTTGGGATAGTGCTAAGAAGCGCCATTTGCGCGTAGCTAAGCTCGTTTAGCTCCCGCCCGAAGTAAAATCTAGCGGCCGCTCGCACACCCTCTATGTTGCCGCCGTATGGGGCCAGGTTGAAGTAAAAATTTAAAATTTCATCCTTGCTAAAGTGCCACTCTAGCTGCAACGCACGGAAAATTTCTTTTATCTTGTTCGTGTAGCTTCGCTTGCTTGGCTCCATCATGCGCGCTACTTGCATGCTTATAGTGCTGGCTCCGATACGGTTTTTGTGCGTGAGATTGTAAGCGGTAGCCCTCATCATCGCGAGAGGATTCACGCCAAAGTGGTAGTAAAAATATTTATCCTCAAAGAGTAGGGCGCTTTGCTTTAAAATTTCAGGCACATCGTCCGTGTGAAAACGCCATATACCGTCGTTTGCTAGCTGCATCCTGATGATCTTGCCGTCTGTGTCGTATAAAATTTTGGCTTGACTTTTATTTAGCGCGCTTAAATTTAGAGGAAAAATGGCGTCCAATATCAAAAATATGACGAATAAAAGCGCTAAAAAAACGAGGGCGAATTTTAAAATTTTAAGCTTTTTCATTTTCATTGCGTGATTATAGCCAAAGTGCTCTTAATAGGTAAATAGTAAAATATAAAATTGTAAATATCACTAAAATATTTTTTTAATTTAGCGTTAAGTAGATAGTTTATATTATATACAGTTTTATATTTTATGTAAAAGGAGTTTAGATGAGATCTAAAATTTCAACTGCCGCATGTGCAGTCTTGATATGCCTTAGCGCAAGCGCAGCAGAGCAAGTCAAACTAGAAGCCGTTGAAGTAAATTCCGTCGGTGATAACATCAGCGAAAGCGGTATCGACGAAGGGTTTTTAAACAAAAACATCCAACATGGAATTTTATCCGGCAAGCGCACGCAGGACGTGCCTTATCAGATCAACACGATAACCAAAGAAACGATGAACAATCAAGGCGTGACGGGCTTTGAGGAGGCGGTCAAATTTTTCCCGTCCGCGTCGATACAGATGTATGGCGGCTCGGTCGCCGGACGTCCGCAGACGCGCGGATTTCAGGGTAGTGTCGTTGGCAACGTCTTTTGGGACGGCTTTTACTCGGTCGCGACTGTGGCACATCCGATGGCGATGTTCGAGAGCTTGCAGATCCAAAACGGGCTTGCGGGCTCGCTTTACGGCGAGCAAAATCCAACCGGCATTTTCAGCTATACGCGCAAGCGTCCGGTCGAAAATCAGCAGGTCATCTGGGGTGATTACGCTAGTCGCGCAAATTTCGGGCTCGGGCTTGATAGCTCGATGAAGTTTGAAAAATTCGGCTACCGCGCGGTCTTTTACGGCAGCGACGGCGCCAAGCAGGTAAAAGGTAGCAACTATCAGCGCCGCCTGGCTTCTGCCGTGTTTGAGCTTTATCCGACGGACGCGCTCACATTGCAAGCCGCGGCTAGCTACTACGAGCACAACACGCACGGCTTTGCGGGGCTATTTTACATCCCGATCACGCGTGGCGTGGCGCAGTATAAAATCCCAAACGCTGTAAATGACAAAACGCCGGGGCTCGGGCAGCCATACGGCGGTATGAATTTGAAAAATAAGACTGCAAGTCTTAAATTTATGTATTCGCCGGGCGATATTTGGTATTTTGAGGGCGGCTTTGCGTGGCAGAGGTTCGATCGCGATACGCACCGCATCACAAACGCGATCTACGATAACAACGGCAACTACCGCGCGCACCACATCGGCGGTATCCCAAACGCCAGATACGAGCTGCCAAACGGCTATTTAAAAGCGGTCACGGAATTTGAGACTTGGGGGCTAAAACACGATTTTAGCGCGCAGCTAAACGGATATAGATTTTACACTTATCGCTTCGCAAATCCCGTGTATAGCCCGCAGTTTGGCAGCGCGAACATAAACGCGCCAAAAGTTTTCCCTAATAAGGGCGGCAGGAACGGTAGCGATCTATACAAGCTAAACTATGTCGATATGAAAAATATCTCCGTGCTTGATAGCGTGGCGATAAACGATAAATTTGAAGTGATGATAAGCCTATCTAATGCGTGGATGAAGTCGCGCGCTAGGACTGCAAACAGAAAAACCGCGCCGTTTATCACAAAATACGATAAATCTGGGCTTAGCTGGGCGGGAAGCCTCATCTATAAGCCGCTTGAAAACGTGAGCCTTTATCTGACATACGCCGACAGCCTGCAAGAGGGCGGCTCGTATACGAAAGCTAGCGGCGATATCGTCGTGCTAAACCCCTACCGCTCGAAGCAATACGAGATCGGCGCAAAGGCGCGCATAGGCGAGCTTGATGTCAGCACCGCGCTATTTAGGATAGAGCGACCACTAGCGTATGCGGACAGCGGCGATAACTACGCCGAGCACGGCAAACAGATAAATCAAGGGCTTGAAGTGATGGCTGGCGGGAGGCTGATAGAAAATTTAAGCGTCTTTGGCAGCGTGACGCTGATTAGCCCGAAATTTAAAAATCCAAAGCTAGCCGCCGCGGACAGCAAAGTCGTGCCTAGCGTGTCAAAGGTAAATTCGAATTTGCTATTTGATTACGTCGTGCCAAATACCAACAAGCTCGCATTCAGTGCGAATTTTCACTATTCAAGCGGGATGTATATTGACGACGTAAATAGCCAAAAGACGCCCTCATATTTCACGACCGACCTTAGCGTGCGCTATACGAGCAAGACGTGGCTAGGCAAGCAAACAACGCTTAGATTTAACGTAAATAACGTCTTTGACAAGCGATACTGGGCGGGGATGAACCCGGTGAGTATGGACGGCACGGGCGCGAATTCCGGGTTAAATTCCATCCAAGGTTTGAGCCTGGGCGAAAGCAGGACGTTTATGCTTTCGGCGGAGGTTAAATTTTAAAATTTTAGTAGTTAAATTGCCGCGGTGTTTGTGGCATCGCGGTAATAAGAGCGATAAATCACTCCGCCAGTATCTCGCTCACATTTAGCGTATTTTTGCCCGTTTTGACGGCATTTTGCAGTAGCTCCATGACCTGTAAAAATTTCATCTCTTTATCGTCTTTTATTATCGCGGCGGCGTTTTTGAGCGCGCGCGTAGTGGCGATTATGGTGCGAGCGTTTTCCAGCTCGATCTTTGCACGTAGATTCGCCTCCAGCTCGCGTGCAAATAACGCTTGAATAGCCTTTGGAAAAGTGATATCCAAAAAGTCTACGCTTAAAATTTTAACCCCCAGCTCGCTTACTTTGTTCGCCTATCGCATTTGGATCGAGCGTAAATGTGTGTGCGGCGATCTCCTGCGCCGACAAAGCCGAGATCACGCTTCTGGCGTAAAGCTGCACGATCGTGCGAAGTCTGTTTTCAAGATCGTCCCTGCTGAGCACTGCTATCTCGCCCGTAGCTACGATCTCGTATGTAAAAACAAATGACGCGCGAAACGCGATATTATCTTTGCTTAAAATTTCTTGCGAGTAAATTTGCACTTCACACGGGATGTCTGGCAGTAGCGTGACGCGGTATCGGCTAAAGTCAAAAAACCGATAAATACCGCTTTGCAGGCGCTTATAAAATTTGTTGTCTTTATATAATATGCCAGATTGTAGTGGTGGAATTTCTATTTTAGTAAACATCTCATCTCCTTGCAAAATGCGCTTAAGAGGCGCTTGCGGGGGAATTTCATTCGCATACCGCAAACGCTTTAAACGACCGAGCCGAGGCCCGGATTTGAAAAAAATTAAGTGGCCTACACAGTGGGGAATCGAACCCCATACTGCCTCTTGCTCCACGATATGCCTATTTTTCAAGAGGCAGCTATTTATTTCAAATAGGCGTGTGGTTGAGCCGATTATATTAAAATTTGCCTAAATCCAAACAAAAATTTACATTATTTGTTTTAAGCCCGTTTGGGTATAATTTCCACTTTTTACAGAGGAAATCATGCCACTTTCACGTCTAAATAAAGAACAATACACCGCCGCGACCGCTCCAGCAGGGCACAATCTGATCATCGCCTCCGCAGGCACGGGCAAAACGAGCACCATCGTCGCTCGCATCGCACATTTGTTAAATTTAGGAGTCGATGCCAAGCGAATTTTACTTCTTACATTTACTAACAAGGCCGCAGCCGAGATGATCGAGCGGCTAAATCGCTATTTTGATAAAAAGATCACCGCCAAAATCACCGCCGGCACATTTCACTCGGTCTCTTATAGCCTACTTAAAGAGCTAGGCAAGGGCGTGGTTTTAAAGCAGCCAAGCGAGCTTAAAATTTTACTTAAAAGCCTCGTTGAAAGGCGTAAATTTCATCATCTAAGCGACGTCAAGCCTTACGGCGGAGCGTATCTTTACGATCTTTACTCGCTATATCAAAATAGCGTGAGCGACGTCAGTTTTGCTGATTGGCTAAAGCTAAAGAGCGAAGAGCAGGGCGTTTATGCTGAGATCTACGAGGATATTTTAAACGAATTCGAGAGCGAGAAGGCGAAATTTGGCTACGCAGACTTTAACGATCTTCTTATCAAGATGCGAGACGAGCTAAAAAACGGCGCACCGCTTGATTACGATGAAATTTTGATCGACGAGTATCAAGATACGAACACACTTCAAGGCAGTCTCATCAGCGCGTTTAAGACAAAAAGCCTATTTTGTGTCGGGGATTTTGATCAAAGCATTTACGCATTCAACGGCGCAAATATCGAGATCATCGGCTCGTTTAAAGATCGCTTTAAAGACGCCAACATCTACGCACTAAATGTCAACTACCGCAGCAGTTCAAGCATTTTGGCTCTCGCAAACAAAGTCATAGCAAACAACCCGCGTCTTTACGAGAAACATTTAAACGTCAGCAGGGAGGGGAAATTTAAAGCCCCTACGCTGCTTGTTTATAACGAGCTTTTCGATCAATACTCCGCGATCGCCGATATCATCTCGCTCTCGCCGTTTTCGCGCGAAAATATCGCTGTCATCTTTCGCAACAACTCCTCGGCAGACGGCATCGAGGTCGCGCTAAAAGAGCGTGGTATCAGCTCAAAGCGAAAAGGCGGCGTGAGCTTTTTTGAAAGCCGCGAGATAAAGGCGCTCGTGGATATCATGGGCATTTTTATAAACCCAAAAGACATCATGGCGTTCATCCATATCTGTGAATACGCAAAAGGCGTAGGTAGCGCGCTTAGTAAAGAAATTTTCGACGCCCTGGTCAAGCTAGGACACGGAAATTTGATCGAAGGGCTTTTAAATCCGGACAAAAACGTCAGCATCGCCTCGATAAAAAGGCACAATTATCAGCTTGGGCTATTTGACGATCTTGATGAATTTGCCGATGTTTCGAGGTTTAAAGAGCTGAAATTTAGCGACAGGTTTTTAGCGCATCCGATACTAAAAATGCAAAAATTAAGCGAGGGCGGGGCGCTGTTTTTATATGAAATTTACAACTTTTTAAAGAGTGCTAGACGCCTAGTAAGGCCAAATTCACTCATAAACGAGATAAGAGACAGTAAAATTTACGAGCTGATAGTAGAAAATTTAAGCACCAAGCGCGCGACACTAAAAAACGGAAACGTCGATCCTGCTATAAAGGGGGAAGCTCGCGAGCGTATAATGCAAAAATCTATCGTCCTTAGCGAGCTTAGCAAAAACTATAACGATGTCGAGAAATTTTATAACTTCATCACGCTTGGCAGCAACGAGATGAGCGAGGGTGATGGAGTGAGCTTACTTAGCGTGCATGCGAGCAAGGGGTTAGAGTTTGATCAAGTATTCATCGTTGATCTGGCGCAAAATCGCTTTCCGAATTTAAAGCTCATGAGCATGGGCGGCAGTCTGGAGGAGGAGCGGCGGCTCTTTTACGTCGCGGTGACCAGGGCGCGCGACGAGCTTTATCTAAGCTATGCTAAATTTGACAAGATCAAAAAGATCACCTATCAGCCAAGCTGTTTTTTGATCGAGGCAGGGATGGCTAGTGCAGGAATTTAAAAGCTTGGATTAACATTTCTTTCAACTTTTTTAAATAAAATTGACAAAATTTATCCAAAGTGAATCACAATGAAAAAAATCATTAAAATTGCTATCCTCTTGCTGATCGTAGCTCTGGCGCTAGCTTTCGTCTACGATAAGTATTTCAAGACTAGCGGCGAAAGGGTGGAGTTTATAACCCAAAAGGCCGTCAAAGGCTCGTTTTCTAAAAAGGTAGACGCCACGGGCGAAATTTTTGCTACCGAGCTTGTAGATGTGGGCGCTCAGGTGGGCGGTCAGATAAAAAAACTATATGTAAAGCTAGGCGATAATGTCAAAAAGGGCGATCTCATAGCCGAGATAGACAGCTCCACACAGCAAAACAACGTCGACAACAAAGAAGCGCAGCTTAGGATATATGAGGCGCAGCTAGAAAGCGCAAAGGTCGCACTAGATATCTCTAAAACGCAGTATGAGCGCGAAAAGGGGCTTTTTGCGAAAAACGCTACCTCAAAGCAAGAATTTGAGACCGCAAAAAATACATACGTTTCAAACGAGGCGAAACTAAAAGAGATAAAAGCGCAGATCAACCAGACAAATATCGAGCTAAGTACCGCTAAGATCGACCTTGGCTACACTCGTATCGTAGCGCCTAGAGATGGCACGATCGTCTCCGTGCAAGTAGAGGAGGGGCAGACCGTAAATTCAAACCAAACGACGCCTACTATCGTAAATATCGCCGATCTAAGCAAGGTAAAAATGAAAATGCAAATCGCCGAGGGCGACATAACAAAGATAAAAGTCGGCACTCCGGTCGAATACTCCATACTCTCCGAGCCAAATACGAAATTTCAAACCGAGGTGAGCTCGATAGATCCGGGGCTCACGACTCTTAGCGACGGCTCGTATTCTAGCACTTCAAGCAGTTCCAGCTCGTCCTCTAGCTCATCAAGCAGCTCGGCAGTCTATTATTACGCTCAAAGCATCGTGGATAACAAAGACGGAATTTTACGCATCGGGATGACGACGCAAAATACGCTCCTGGTCGCAAAGATAGAAGACGCGATCATCATACCTACCATAGCTATCAAAAAAGAGGGTGACAAGAGCTTCGTTTATGTACTAAAAGATAAGCAAAACGCGGTAAAAACGCAGGTGCAAACAGGCATAAGGGACAACCTCGACACTCAGATCATCAGTGGCATAAACGATGGCGATGAGATCGTGACCTCGCAAAGCACGGCAAGCGAGATCGCTAAAATGGTCGAGAAAGAAAATAGAGGCCCAAGGTGATCGAGCTAAAAAATATCGTCAAAAAATTTAAAGTAGGCGATAGCGATATCGAAATTTTACACAGCATAAATTTAAGCATCAAAAAGGGAGAATTTATCGCTATCATCGGCCAGTCGGGCTCTGGCAAATCGACACTGATGAATATTTTAGGCTGCCTTGATAGTCCAAGCAGCGGACAATACCTGCTAGATGGCGCCAATATATCAAATTTCGACTCCGACGCACTGGCTAAGCTTAGACGCAATAAATTTGGCTTCATCTTTCAAAGATACAATCTACTTGCCACGATGAACGCTCTGCAAAATGTCGCACTTCCAAGTGTTTATGCAGGTGTGGATAAAAAAAGCAGAGAGCAAAGAGCGCATGAAATTTTAGCCTCGCTCGAGCTTGACGATAAGGCGCAAAGCCTACCAAATAAGCTCTCAGGCGGTCAGCAACAGCGCGTATCTATCGCAAGGGCACTGATAAATGGCGGTGAGATAATCCTAGCCGATGAGCCGACCGGAGCGCTTGATAGCAAGAGCGGTCTAAAAGTGATGGAAATTTTAGTAAATTTACATAAGCTCGGACACACCATAATCATCGTCACACACGATCCAAAGATCGCCGAATACGCAAACCGCGTCATCGAGATAAAAGATGGCAACATCATTAGCGATACGACAAAAAAAGATGAAATTTTTACCGCAAAAAAACACGATGCACCGCAAAAAAGCGCTTTTGTCTATTACAAAGATCAGCTCATAGAAAGCTTTAAAATGTCCATCAGTGCGATGCTCTCTCATAAGTTGCGCTCGCTACTTACGATGCTAGGCATCATCATCGGTATCGCAGCCGTCATCAGTGTCGTAGCGCTTGGCAAAGGCTCGCAGGAGCAAATTTTAGCCGGCATCCGCAAAATCGGCACGAATACGATAGACATAATGCCGGGCAAAGGCTTTGGCGATATGCGCTCAGGACGCGTAAAAACGCTAGTCATTAGTGACGCGCAAATGCTAGAGAAACAGCCCTTTTTGGAGTCCGTCACGCCAAATACCAGCACCAGCGGAACGCTGACTTATGAAAACATATCGCTAAGTGCGAGCCTAAGGGGCGGGGGCTCTGGCAGCTTTGATGTAAACGGCCTCAAGCTCGCAAGCGGCAGGCTCTATGACGATGACGAGGTCGCATCCTCGGCATCCGTCGCAGTCATCGATCATACGACTAAAATTTCAGTCTTTCCAAATATTGATCCGATCGGCAAGATAATCCTTTTTAACAAAAAGCCACTTAGAGTGATCGGCGTTTTGCAAAAGGACGACTTTACCTTCGGTGACGCCAGTACGCTTAAAATTTACGCCCCTTACACGACCGTGATAAACAAAATCACCGGCGATAAATACATAAGCTCGATAACGGTGCGCGTAAAAGAGAGCGTAAATGCACAAGTAGCCGAAAAAAATCTCACCGAGCTTTTAACGATAAAGCACGGAAAGCAAGATTTTTTTACTAGAAATTCAGACAGTATCAAACAAACAATAGAGGAGACGATCTCTACGATGAGACTGCTGATATCCAGTATCGCGCTCATCTCGCTCATTGTGGGTGGTATAGGCGTGATGAACATCATGCTAGTTTCAGTAACCGAGCGCACCAAAGAGATCGGTATCAAAATGGCAATAGGCGCTAGGCAGAGCAATATCTTGCAGCAGTTTTTGATAGAGGCGGTCCTGCTTTGTTTGATCGGCGGAGCGATCGGCATAGCGTTTTCTTATGTGATCGGCTATGTTTTCAACAACTTTTTGGAGGGATTTAGCATGATTTTTTCAAACGCTTCTATCGTCGTCGCTCTCGTGACATCGATGGCAATAGGCATCATCTTTGGCTACATGCCGGCTAAAAACGCCTCAAAACTAAATCCGATCGACGCACTTTCAAGGGAATAAAATGAGATCATTAAGCTTAGCGTTAGTTTTACTTTTAAGCGGTTGCGCCGTAAAAAATGTAGATAGCGATTACTCTGAAATTTTGCTGCAAAGCAACGTAAAAAGCGAGCTGAATTTAAAAGAAGAGTGGTGGAAAGACTACAACCAAACCTATCTAAACGAGCTGATCGAGCTTGGGCTAAAAAACAACATAGACCTAGCAAAATCAGCCGTCGCGATAAATAAAGCCTTGGCGCAAGCGGGCGTTTTAGACGCAAATTTACTGCCTACCTTTAGTGCTAGCGCCAGCGCACAAACGAGCAGGAACATAAAAAGAAACGACAGCTGGGCGCGCACCTACGGCACCGGAGTCTCGCTAAGCTACAAGCTCGATCTGTGGTACAAGCTAGCCGATAGCGCAGATGCGGCTATGTGGGAAGCAAACGCCACGAAATTTGACCTCGCGGCAACGCGCCTAAGCGTGATAAACAGCATAACGGACGCTTATTTTAATATCTTATATCTAAACGAAAGTATAAAATTTTATGAAATTTCTTTAAAAAACTACAACGAGCTTGAGGCGATAACGCGCTATAAATTCGAGCTTGGCAAAGAGGAACAACTATCGCTTTCACAGATACAAAGCTCGGTTTTAAGCCTCAAAAACAAGATAGAAAATGCGGAGAAAAGCCTGATCGAGGCGCAAAAAACGCTTAGAATTTTACTAAACGTAAAGCCTGATTTTGATCTAAAATTTAGCGGGCTATCGTTAAGCGATGTCAAAAATTTGGGCGTGGATCTTGACGTGCCTATCTACGTCGTGGCAAATCGTCCTGACTTGCAAGCGGCCATAGCTAGGATAGAGGAGGGGCTTTTAAACGTAAAAGCCAGCCAAAAAGAATTTTACCCTAGCATCACGATAGGAGCGAGCCTAAAGGGTAGTGCAGATAATATAGGCGGCGCTACGTCGTTAAAATTTTTAGATGGAAATATCGCCATAAATTTACCGTTTTTAAACTACTCGAAACTAAAATCAAGCCTCAAAGTATCAGAAGTAAGCTTTGAGCAAGCGAAACTAAACTATATGGCCACGCTAAATGAAGCGCTAAACGAGATAGATACGTATTATAAAGCGATGCAAAAAGACGAAACGCTCCTTGAAAATTACTCTAAGCAGGTGCAAAACTACGAAAATATAAGCGAAATTTACAAGCTAAAATATCAATACGGAAAATCTGAGCTAAAAGACTATCTTGAAGCCAGCAACAACGAGATAGACGCTTATGTGAATTTGCTCGGCGGAAAATATAAACTATTGCAAGATGAGATACAAATTTACAAAGCCATGGCAGGTAAATTTTCTAAATAATTTATACTTTTACTTTTATAGCAAAGAATTTATAAGCGACCTAGCACAGACGCGAACAGCGTTTAAGGTTTGGCTTCGCTTTTGAAAGTTAAAACAATAATAGAGCCAAGCAAAAATCATACAAAAAGTAAAATGGCAACTATTTTTATATTTTGTATTGAAAACTATAATTTTCAAATTAATATTTATTTTTTCATTTTCATGCAAGAGTTGGTTTTTAAAGGCCTATTTTAAGGGCTTTTACAAATATTGACCTTTTGTGTCGTAAAAATTTATCCGTGAAATTTGATGCAAAAAAATGCGTAAGCAAATCCGTTTTATTTTATGCTTTTTTATATGTATTAAAATTTGGCTTAATTTTGATGTTTTTTAGGATGGTCAAAAAACACTACCCTGCCACAGCCTTCGCTTATGTCTTTGAGATCGCAGTCAAATTCTATGCAAAAGATACCGCTTGTAGGGATGTTATCGATAGACGAATCGCTTAAGAATTCGCATATTTGCGTCGTCGCAGGGTTATGGGATATGATGAAAATTTCACGGAATTTGCTCTTTATATTTTTCACAAATTTCAAAAAATCCTCAAAATTTATATCATAAAGCTTATGCACAAGCGTGATATCTTCTTTAAATTTAAGCGTATCTGCGAAGCGTTTTGCGGTCTGTTCGCATCTTTTTGCGTCGCTTGAAAATATAACATCCGGCATCACACCATAAAATTTTAGCCTCGCAGCCATAAATTTAGCATCGTCTTTGCCTCTTCCACTTAGCTCGCGCGCGAAATCCTTTGGAGTATCTTTGTTTTCATCGACCGCCTTTGCGTGCCTTATGAAGTAAATTTTGCTCATTTTTCGCCCTCTTTTTGAAAACTTTTGATAAGTTCCAGCTCACTCTTGCTAAATCCCGCTTGCAACCTGTCTTTTTCATTTAACGTGCGGCTGCTTTTGAAAGAATTCGGATAGAGCTCTTGTATGATGCGGATGTATTCGTTTGGGTCTATGTTTTCGCGTTTGCAGGCAAATTTAAACCACTTATCGCCCTTTTTTACATGCGAAATTTCCTCGTTTAAGATGACATTTAAAATTCCTACGAGTTCGTCGCTACCGCCCTGCACCGTCAGCTTTTGGATGATGTGAGCGTTGGCGTCAAGTCCGTTTGCCTCCATGTATCTTGGCAGTAAAGCCATGCGTTTTACGAGCGAGTCCTCACTCTTTTGTAAAGCGACGAAAAGCCCGTCGTGCACGCTAAATTCTCCGTATCTGCCGCCCTGCTTTTGCAAAAATCCCTCTATCATCAAAAAGTGTCTGATCTCATCCTCGGCCACCTCCAGCCAGTCGGCGTAAAATTCGCGAGGTAGCCCGTCAAATCTATAACACGCATCAAGCGCGATATCTATGGCGCTAAATTCTATATGAGCGATAGAGTGGATGAAATTTAGAGTTTTATCTTTTGGCTTTGGCTTTTTGTTTAGCTCTTTCATCGAGACGACATCGCAAAATTTAGCGTAGCTTGGCGTCGTTAGAGGCAGTGCAGGCGTTTGGCGCTTGAAATTTTGCTCGTCCAAGGCCTTAAAATCCTTATAAAATTTCTCAAATTTTAAAAATTTAGCCTTTGCATCGCCCTCATTTAAGATATCCCAAATCTCATCAAAAAAGCTCATACGACCGCTCTTTTAAAGGCTATCTTTGCATATAAAAAGCCCAGGACAAAGCCGATGATATGCGCGTACCAGGCTATATTCACACCAAATGCAAGCGGTACGAAGCTCATCAATAATATGGCGATCACCAGCCCTAGCCTCGAGCTTTTATCTAAAAACGCAAGCACTCCAAGAAGCACGCAGATCGCGCCGCTAGCGCCGACTAAATTTACAAACGAGCCGTCGCTTACATAGGCATAATAAATATAAGAAAGACTAAGCAAAGAGGTCAAGACCCCGCCTATCATATAAACTAGAAAAAAGCGCAAAGAGCCAAGATAGCGCTCTAAAACCGAGCCAAACTGAAATAGCACAACCATATTCATGGCTATATGCGATGGTGAGCCGTGCATGAACATCGAGGTTAGCGGCTGAAGCAAAAGCGGCCATTCGAACGTGAAAAAGCCGATATTAAGGCCCAGCATAGACTCAAGAGAGCTGGAGCTCGCGGAGAAATTCACAAAACCGTAAACGGCTAAATTTAGTGCGATGAGCGCGTATGTAACGCGCATCTTACTTGACCTTGCCGTAGCCGGCAAATCTATTTGATGCCAGGCAGCTTATTTTAGAGCATCTGATTATGTAGCTGTTGATCTCTTTTTTACCGTTTAGATGCGTATTTTTGTTGTTTAGATTCATGTAACTGTGTATGATCTTGCCACCGGAGTTATGTATGAAGCGGATCGTACCGTCTGGCGAGATCTCATTTACGATGCCGACGTGAGTGACGTTTTGCTTATCGATATTTTTTTGGACGCCCTTACCTAGTGTGTTTGAGAAAAATATCAGATCGCCTATTTTAGGGTTTTCTTGGATTATCAAATTTTGACTTTGGTAAAAGTTGTATATCGCTTTTGACTTCCTGCCGCCTTTGTCGTAGTATTTGTTGATAGTCTTCTCGTCAAAATACATATTTGCGTGCTTTTGATTGACTATCGAGACAAAGCCCGAGCAGTCTCTGCCGGCTCTTGTGTTCATATATTTTTTGAAAAACGAGCCGAAATTTTTATCTTTTCTATCTTCGTTTGCATTTTTGTTGTTGAGATAATCTTGTAAAACTCCATCTTGCGCGTAGATATTTTCTTTGTTCGATATGCTTGCACCATCTTCTGCGCTGTTGTTTTGCGTCGGCGTCACAAAGCTACAACCTGCAAAAAGCGCCATCGATGCGGCCGTCAAAGCTATTTGTTTTATCATTTTGATCTTTCAAATTTTAAAATAATCCGTATTTTAACGATATTTGGCAAATAAAAAGATTAAGCCACGGCTTTGTTTTCTAAGCTAAAAGTCACTATAATCAGCCTAAATTTTAAATTTCAAGGCAAGATCATGATGCATTATTTGCAAATAGAAGGAAACGCAAAGCTTAGCGGCAAGGTCGAGATAAGCGGAGCAAAAAACGCCGCACTGCCGTTAATAGCGCTCACATTGCTAGCCAAAAACGAGGTTAAGCTAAGCAATATCCCAAACGTGGCCGATATCAAAACCTTGGCTCAGTTGCTTAGAAATTTAGGCGCTAGCTGTGAATTTGAAAATGAAAATTTACTAAAGATCGACACCGGCGGGGTAAATTCCACTATGGCAAACTATGACATCGTGCGAAAGATGAGAGCCTCCATACTGACGCTAGGACCGCTTTTAGCGCGCTTTGGACATTGTGAAGTGAGTCTGCCAGGAGGCTGCGCTATCGGTCAGCGTCCGATCGATCTGCATCTTAGCGCTCTTGAAAAAATGGGAGCGAGCATAGAGATAAAGCAAGGCTACATCGTAGCCAGCGCTCCTGACGGGCTAAAAGCAGCCAGCATAGTCTTTGACAAGATAACGGTGACAGGTAGTGAAAACATCATCATGGCGGCAGCCTTAGCTCACGGTACGACGCAGCTTCTAAACGTCGCAAAAGAACCAGAAGTCGTGCAAATTTGCGAAGTCTTGGCCGCTAGTGGCGTAAAGATAGAGGGTATCGGCACGAGCGAGCTTAGCATAACAGGAACCGGCAGCAAGCTCTTAGATATCGGCGATGTGGAGGTGATCCCGGACAGGATAGAGGCCGGTACGTATCTTTGCGCCGGTGCGATAACGAATTCACGCATAAGCATAAGCAAAGCAAACGCCAATCACATGCTCGCGATGCTAGCAAAGCTTGAAGAGATGGGCTTTGGCATAAAGATAGATAATGACGAGATCACGATACTGCCTGCTAAAAAGATAAAGCCTTGCGAGATAATAACGACCGAATATCCAGGCTTTCCCACAGATATGCAGGCTCAGTTCATGGCGCTATCACTCATCGCAAACGGCGTTAGCGTGATAGATGAGAGGCTGTTTGAAAACCGCTTCATGCACGTAAGCGAGCTTGCCAGGATGGGTGCTGATATCCGTCTAAACGGCCATATAGCAAGCGTTTATGGCGGCAAAGAGCTAAATGCGGCAGATATCATGGCGACCGATCTTAGAGCGAGCTCGGCGCTTATCTTGGCTGCACTCGTCGCAAAAGGAACTAGCCGCGTGCATAGGATCTACCACCTTGACCGCGGATATGAAAATTTAGAGGCGAAATTTAAGCTACTTGGTGCGAAGATCACGAGACTGGAGGAGTGAAATGCTGGTAAATGAAGCACTTGAAAAGATACTATCAAATTTAAACGCTTTAAATTTAGGCGAGAAAATCCCTCTAAACGAGGCATACGGCAGAATTTTGAGCGAAGATATCGTAGCTATTAAAAACCTGCCCTGCTTTGACAACTCCGCACTCGATGGATACGCGGTTTGCTTTGATAAAAAGGATAAGCCTTATAAGATGATCGACTGCGTATTTGCAGGTGACAAGCGCACGACTGGCATAAAAGACAATGAGTGTATCAAGATAATGACGGGGGCTAAAATGCCCCTTGGTGCGGACACTGTGATGCGCTTTGAGGACTGCCGAGTCGATGGCGATCTAGTATATGCGCCTGAAAATTTAAGAAAAGGCGACGCCCACCGCTTTGCAGGAGAAGAGGTAAAAGCGGGCGAAATTTTGATAAAAAAAGGAACTTTGCTAAACACACGCGCCGTGATGATGCTCGCAGCTCAAGGCATAAGCTTTGTCGGCGTTTGTATAAAGCCTCGCATCGGGATCTACTCAAGTGGAGACGAACTCAAAGAGCCTTGGCAAAGCGCTGACAATGATGAAATTTACAACGCAAATGCACTTGGCGTGGCGGCGATCTTGCGCTCGGCAGGCCTTGAGAGCTCGTATCTTGGCATCATAAAAGACGATCTGGAGGCGACAAAAAAGGCCTTTAGTCAAATTTCAAAATTTGACGTGATCGTTTGCTCGGGAGGAGCTAGTAAAGGCGAGGCCGACTTTATGAAAAGCGCGCTCATCTCGCTTGGCTTTGAAGAGCTCTTTGAAAAGATAAATTTACGCCCGGGCGGACCTTGCAAGGCCTATATCAAAGACACCAAGATCGTTTTCATCTTACCGGGCAACCCTATGGCGGCTTATTTGTGCGCGTATCTGCTCATTTTGCCGGCACTTTTAGGCAAGCAGCACGAGAGGCAATTAGTCAGGATAAGCGAAAATTTAAAGCTGAAACCTGGCCGCTCAAATGTCGTCTTTGGTACGATCGAGGACGATAAATTTTATGTGACTGATCACAACAAATACGGCTCAGGGATGATAAAACCGCTCTTAAAAAGCAACGCGATATATTTATCTGACCCAAATGAGAGCGAAATTTTAGAAAATTCTGAAATTTTTGCGATAAGGCTGCCTTGACAAATGAAAAACAATTTGCTAAAATGCGAGCTCTTATTTGGTCGCGGGAATAGCTCAGGGGTAGAGCACAACCTTGCCAAGGTTGGGGTCGCGAGTTCGAATCTCGTTTCCCGCTCCATCTTTTTTATCCTCATTTTTTTATTTTCCCTAAAAGCCTTTTCTTCTGAAATCAGCATTTATCCGATGTATTGCGTCGATAGTGATAAAATTTCACTTTATACATTCGGCTTTGAGGGCGAAAACAACGAAATTTTAAATCTTGAAGGCAAAAAAGCCGCAAAGATAGAGACCAAAAAGCTACATGAAATTTTGACTGCAAATTTTAAAACGTATAAAGATAAAAGCGGTGGCAACGTCGTATTTGTAAGCGGCTGCTCGCTCATGGATACGGTGCAAATGCAGTTTTTAAAAGCTATCAGCGACGAATTTGAGGGCATCAGCATAAAAGAGTTAATCATCGAGCCGCAGGTCAGGCTGCCTGAAAATTTTAACGAGCTGAAGCTGCAAAATGTATTCATAAGCGGTCAAGACAGCTCAAAAGGCGTATTTCGTGCGTCGTTCGAGCAGCCCGATCTCACCTCCAAAAGCCTTTTTTTCAAATACTCTTTTAGAGCCAAAATGCCCGTATTCATCGCGATAAATAAGATAGAACATAACCATATCCTAAGCCTTACTGACTATCAGTCAAACTACATAGAATTTGAAAAATATCAAAAAGATATGTTTTCAAGCATGCCCTCCTCAAGGTTGGTCGCGAGGACTGCCATAAAAGCCGGCGAAGTGCTCTCACAAAGGCAATTTTCAGCCATGTCGCTCGTAAAAAGAGGCGACATCCTAAACGCCGTGCTAAACGATGGCGGACTTAGCGTGATAGTCGAGGTCAGAGCGCTTGAGGACGGAAATTTAGGCGATATAATCAAAATTCGCACGAAAGATAATAAAATTTTACCGGCTAGCGTGTCGGGGAAAAATCAGGTGACCTTAAGATGAAAAAAGTGATCGTGGCGATAACTGGCGCTAGCGGCGTATGCTTGGGCTTTGACTTTCTAAAAGTGGCTGTCAAATTTTGTGAGATCCACTGCGTCATCAGTAAAAATGCAATGCGTGTTTTAAACGATGAAATGGGCATAATCCTAGATACTCACAGTATGAACCCCGCTAAAAAGGGCATAGTCTTGGCAAGTAGCGCCAGCTTGAACAATGCTTTGAATTTAGACGCTGTTTTTAGAAGTCCGAATGCTAAATTTTACGATGATGAGGACATCGGTGCGGCTCTTGCTTCGGGCTCTTTTGGGGCTGATGCGATGATGATCGCCCCCTGCTCCATCAACACCCTAGCCAAGATCTCATGCGGACTGGCCGATACGCTCATCACTAGAGCCGCGGCAGTGATGCTAAAGGAGCGCAAAAGGCTGGTGCTTGGCGTGCGCGAGACGCCCTTTTCTACCATTTCGCTTCGTCAAATGAGCGAACTAAGTGAGCTTGGTGTCATCATAGCGCCTCCTATTTTAGGGTATTACGCACATGCAGATACTCTTAGCGATATGCAAAATTTCATCATCGGCAAGTGGCTTGACGCGCTTGGCATCGAAAACGAAATTTATAAAAGGTGGAAAATTTGAAAAGATCATGCATCTATCCCGGCACGTTTGATCCTATAACAAACGGACATCTAGACGTCATCAAGCGCGCCGTGAAAATCTTTGACCGCGTCATCGTGGCCGTAGCAAAAAGTGACAGCAAAAACCCGATGTTTGGCTTTGATGAGCGCGTGACGATGGTAGAGCGCTCGGTAGAGGGGCTAAAAAACGTAAGCGTCGAGGGCTTTGACAACCTGCTCGTTGATTTTGCAAAGTCGCACGAGATAAATACCGTCATCAGAGGGCTTCGAGCGGTCAGCGACTTTGAATACGAGCTTCAGATCGGCTACGCCAACGCCGCCCTTTGGAGCGAATTTGAGACGGTTTATCTGATGCCAAGCCTCAAAAACGCTTTCATCTCAAGCTCGATAGTGCGCTCCGTTTTACGCCATGACGGCGACGTGAGCGCCCTCGTCCCCAGTCAAATTTTCTCACTCTTAAAGGGCTAAGATGTATGTTTTGTTTGAAGGCGTAGACGGAGTGGGCAAAAGCACGCAGATAGAGATGATAGCGCGTGCACATGAGGATTCGCTCGTCACGAAAGAGCCCGGCGGCACGAAGATCGGCCAAAAGCTAAGAGAAATTTTGCTCGGAGGAGATTTTAAACTAAGTGCGAGAGCTGAAATTTTGCTATTTTTAGCCGATCGCGCCGAGCACTATCAAAAGATGATAAAGCCAAATTCTAGTAGGCTCATCCTTAGTGATAGAGGCTTCGTCTCCGGCGTCGCCTACGCCTTGGCAAACGACGCTTCGCTTAAAATAGACGATCTGCTTTGGCTAAATTCCTTTGCGCTTGAGGGTAAATTTGCCGATAAGATCGTATTTTTCGAAGCTAGCGAGACCCTCATCAAAAAACGCCTGAGCTCTCGCGGTCTGATAGACGCGATAGAAGCTCGCGGACTGAAGTATCTTTTAAAGGTGCAAGAGTGCATGAAAGAGGTGCTTAAAGCTCATAAATTTAACGTGCTTTACATCGATGCTAGCGAGGATATAGCGACGATAAATGCAAAGATAGAAAATTTTATAAAATTTTGAGTAAAATAAAAAGTTTTAGTAAGGGTGTTATTTTATTTAGCGCAGTCGAATCTTACGAAGCTTTCAAAATAAAAACTAAATTTAAAGGAAAATGTAATGATAACGGCACTTCGCGGCATGAAAGATATGTTGCCGCCACGAAGCGAACTTTACGAATACATCGTCAAAGTATGCGAAAGTGTGGCGAAAAACTACGGATACAAGCAGATATTCACACCGCACCTTGAGGAGACGATACTTTTTAAACGAAGCGTTGGGGAAAGTAGCGACATCGTGGGTAAGGAGATGTATCAGTTCATCGACAAAGGCGAAAACGACGTTTGCTTGCGTCCGGAGGGCACAGCCGGCGTCGTGCGCGCATTTATCGAGGCAAAGCTAGATCGTGCCGGCGGCGTTCATAGGTGCTTTTACCACGGCTCGATGTTTCGCTACGAGCGCCCGCAAAAGGGTCGCTTGCGCGAATTTCATCAGTTTGGCGTAGAGTGCTTTGGCGAGGCCAGCGTCTATGAGGATGCGAGCATCATTTTGATGATAAACGAAATTTTCACTCGTCTTGGCATCAAGACCACGCTTAAGATAAATTCGCTCGGGGACGCGAATTCTATGAGCGCTTATAGAGCTAAACTGCTTAAATTCCTAGACGCTCACGAGGGCGAAATCTGCGAGGATTGCAGGCGCAGAAAGGCTACGAACCCTATCCGCGTGCTTGACTGCAAGGTCGAGAAATGTCAAGAAATTTATAAAAACGCCCCTTTGATGATAGATAGCCTCAGTCCTGAAGCGGCGGCTGATTTTGAGAGATTAAAGCAAATTTTAAAGGCAAACGGCGTCAGCTACGAGATAGATCCTAAGCTCGTGCGCGGGCTTGATTATTACTGTAAAACGGCGTTTGAATTCATCAGCAACGAGATCGGCTCGCAAAGTGCGGTCGCAGGAGGCGGTAGATACGACAGGCTAGTCGAGTATCTAGGCGGCAAGGCTAGCTACGGAGTGGGCTTTGCGATGGGTATAGAGCGCATAATGGAGATCATCGGCGAGCGCGACAAAGAGCGTGAGGGCATATATCTTTGCGCTATGGACGAGCAAAATTTAGACTTTGTTTATGAGCTTGGCATCGCTTTGAGGCGAAAATTTAAAGTAGAAATAAGCTACGAGGCTAAAAAGCTACAAAAACATCTGCAAAATGCCGACAGTAAAGGCGTTAAAATTTTCCTTTGCCTTGGTGAAAACGAGATGAAGAGCGGTCAAATTTGGTATAAAAATTTACTCACAAAGACCGAGAAAACGATAAATTTAGACGATCTTGAAAAGGAGCTTAGCGGTGAATGATTTTGGACTTAGTATCTGGGGAAATTCAAATTTCATAATAGAAAACGGCAAGGTCTGCATAAATTCAGCCAGTAAGCCGGCGATCATCGACATCGTAAAAGAGATAAGAGACGACGGATATCGAGGGCCGCTGCTGCTGCGCTTCCCGCACCTCATACAAAAGCAGATCGAACAGATACACGCGAGCTTTGCAAAAGCGAAAAAAGAGTTTGCCTACGAGGGCAAATTTAACGCTGTTTTTCCGCTTAAGGTCAATCAATACCCGGGCTTCGTAAAAAATCTCACAAGCCTTGGTAAGCCCTACAACTACGGACTCGAGGCGGGTAGCAAGGCCGAGTTGCTACTCACGATGGCCTACAACAACGACGGTGCGCCCATAACCGTAAACGGCTTTAAAGACAAAGAGCTCATAAACATAGGCTTCATCGCAGCCGAGATGGGACACAACATAACGCTCACGATCGAGGGGCTAAACGAGCTTGAGGCGATCATCGCCACAGCAAAGGAGCGCTTCAAGCCAAAGCCAAAAATAGGTCTACGCATCAGACTACACTCCACGGGTGCCGGCATCTGGGCGAAAAGCGGCGGCATACACTCGAAATTCGGCCTAACATCGACCGAGCTTATCGAAGCTGTGAATATGCTAAAAAAGGCGAATTTACTCGATCATTTCACGATGATACACTTTCACCTCGGCTCTCAGATCAGCGAGATCCACCCGCTCAAAAAGGCTCTCATAGAGGCAGGAAACATCTACGCCGAGCTAAGGAAAATGGGCGCGACGAATCTAAAAGCCATAAATTTAGGCGGAGGTCTAGCGATAGAGTATTCGCAGTTTAAGGAGGCCAGTAGCCGCAACTACACGCTAAACGAGTATGCAAACGACGTCGTTTATATGCTAAAAACGATAACCGAGCAAAAAAAGGAGATCCAGCCTGATATATTCATCGAGTCGGGTCGTTTCATCTCGGCCTCTCATGCGCTTTTGGTAGCCCCTGTTTTAGAGCTCTTTTCGCAAGAATACACCGAGGAAAAGCTGAATTTAAAGAAAAATAACCCGAATTTGATAACCGAGCTGATCGATCTTTACAACTCCATAAAGCCCTCAAACGCCCTAGAATACCTGCACGACGCGATCCACCACACAGAAAGCGTACTAACGCTCTTTGACCTTGGATACGTCGATCTGCAAGATCGCTCAAACGCCGAAGTCCTACTACGCCTCATAGGCAAAAAAGCTGTCGTGATGCTGGGAAACAAAAGCAACTCCAGCGACCTTGAAAAGATACAAAAAGAGGTGCAGGAGCGCTATCTCGTAAATTTCTCGATATTTCAAAGCTTGCCTGATTTTTGGGGACTAAAACAAAATTTCCCTATCATGCCACTTGACAGGCTCGATGAGCGCCCTACTTTACCGGCCTCCATCTGGGATATCACATGCGATAGCGACGGTGAGATAAGCTACAACGACGAGACGAATCCTCTCTTGCTTCACGATGTGGATGTCGAAAAGGAGGATTATTTCTTGGGATTTTTCCTGGTTGGAGCGTATCAAGAGGTACTTGGTATGAAGCACAACCTCTTCACTCACCCGACCGAGGCCACGATCGAGCTCACTCCGCAAGGATATGAGATAAAAGACCTGCTCGAAAGTCAGTCGATACTTGACATCATGGAGGACATGGACTACGATGTTTACGAGATCCAAGACACTCTAAACGAGCGCCTAGAGAAATCAGAACTCATAAACGATACCCAAAAGAAGCAGGTTTTAGGCGAGCTTTATCTGTTTTTAAACGACAATAGCTATTTAAAAACAATAAACTGATTACTTATCGAAACACGAGCGTAAAAAGGCGATGCTAAATTTTAAATTTTTGCGCCGTCAAGAAGCTTGGTTGTTATAAAATTACTGAAATTTTTACAAGGAAAAATAGATGGTTTTAGCCAAAAGAATGCAGACATTAAGCGAGTCCATAACGATCGCTATCAGCTCCAGAGCCAAAGATATGAAAGCCGCAGGCATCGATGTGATCAGCCTATCAGCAGGCGAGCCCGACTTTGATACGCCATTAGCTATCAAAAATGCGGTCAAAGCGGCACTTGATAGAGGTTGTGGCAAATACACGCCTGTTCCCGGTACTACGGAGGTTTTAAAAGCGATCGCTACAAAGCTAAAACGAGACAACGGCCTAAACTATGAGCCAAGCCAGATCGTAACGAACGTCGGCGCAAAGCACTCGCTGTTTAACGTATTTCAAGCTCTAGTAGACGAAGGCGACGAGGTCATCGTGCCCTCACCTTACTGGGTGAGCTACCCCGAGATCGTGAAATTTTGCGGCGGTAAGCCTGTTTTCATAGAGACGAACGAAAGCACGGACTTTAAGATCACTGCGCAGCAGCTTAAAAAAGCCATAAGCCCGCGAACTAAAATTTTATCCTTAAACCACCCAACAAACCCGACTGGAGCGCTTTATTCTCGTGAGGAGATAGCCGCTCTTGGCGAAGTGCTAAAAGGCACTGACATCATCATCACCAGTGATGAAATCTATGAAAAAGTGGTCTATGATAAAGAATTCGTCTCGGTAGGCGCTGTGAGCGAGGATCTGTTTAAGCGCACGGTCACTATCAACGGCCTAAGCAAATGCGGAGCGATGCCGGGCTGGCGCTTTGGCTACGTGGCAAGCCCTATGAACGAGCTAAACACCGCGATGAAAAAGCTTCAAAGCCAAAGCACGAGCAACATCGCCTCGATAGTCCAAGCGGGCGCTATCCCGTCGCTTTTAGGAGAGACCGACGCAGATATCGAAGCGATGAGGAAAGAGTATCAAGGACGCCGCGACATCGCCGTAAAGATGATAAACGAGATAAAGGGACTTAGCGTCAAAACTCCGGACGGAGCGTTTTATCTGTTCGTAAACTGCAAAAACGTGGACACCGACTCGATGAGATTTTGCAAAAGACTGCTTGAAGAGGGCAAGGTCGCCACTGTCCCGGGCGTAGGCTTTGGCATGGAGGGGTATTTTAGGATCTCCTTTGCGACCGATACTGCGAGCATCAAAAAGGCGATCGAGCGCATAGGTGAATTCGTAAAGGATTACAAAATCGATGCTTGAAGTGAGCCTAAATGGCAAAATTTTAAAGCTTGAGTACGATATGAGCGTGCAGGAATTTTTGGCCTCGCTTGGCTTTGATATGAAATTTATCGCTCTTGAAAGAGACGGCGAAATTTTAGCCAAAACCAACTGGCAAGATACGATGATGAGTGGTGGCAAGCGTTATGAAGTGGTCGAATTTGTAGGTGGTGGATGATGAAAAATGTAACGATAAACGGACGAAATTTCAGCGTTTTAGCGGACGATCTAAACGCCTTGAAGCATGAAATCTTTGATGAGGCCGGTAGCGAAATTTTAAAATTTTTAAGCAAATTCAACGCAAGCGAGCCGGACATTTTTATAGTGGACGGCTTTGCGATAAAAGACAACGCACCCATAAATGACGGCGCAAATATCGTGTTTATAAAGCGCGGCATCATGCCAAGCGCTGAAATTTTAAAAAGCATGATCGCAGCCAGAAACACGCCTGAGCTAAATTCCGCCTTGCAAAAGGCCTGCATAGGCGTAGCCGGGCTTGGCGGGCTTGGCTCAAACATCGCGCTCAGCCTGGCTCGCGTAGGCGTAGCAAAACTCGTGCTCGCAGACTTTGACGTAGTCGAGCCTAGCAATTTAAACCGCCAGCAATACTTCGTGCGTCACATCGGCATGAAAAAGACCGAGGCGCTAAAAAGCCTGATAGCCGATGTCAATCCTTTCGTCGAGGTCGTCACGCACGATGTTTTCTTGGACGCTAAAAACGTTGCTAGCGTGTTTGCGCCCTGCACTATCGTCTGCGAGGCCTTTGACAACGTCATCGGCAAGACGATGATGGTAAACGAAGCGGGTGCTAACCTAAAAGACAAGCAGATCATCTGCGCTTCAGGTATGGCGGGACACTTTAGCTCAAACCTTATAAAAACGACGAAATTTGCCAAAAACGTCTATCTCTGCGGCGACCTAACGAACGAGGCCAAAGTCGGTCAAGGGCTGATGGCACCGCGCGTAGCGATCTGCGCAAACCATGAGGCGAATTTGGCTATTCGGCTACTGATGGGGCTTGAGGCGTGAGCTAGAACCTCACTATAAAATAAAAGATAGCTTTAAAAAGTCTTAGTTTTTAAAATTTTAAACGTTCTAGCGTAGCCAAATCTTACGAAGCGACGCTATCGCCGCCGATTTTCAGAGAAGCCGTAAGGCTGAACGCGAAAATCGTGCTATATGTTCGGCGCTTTGCGAAGTAAGTAAGATTTGCGAAGCATATCGTTTACTTTTTAAAATAGATTTTAAAAATTTTAAAGGCAGATAATGAACGACAGCTTGAAGCTAGCGCACAAGGAATTTGACAGCCGTTTCATTTTGGGCTCTGGCAAATACAGTCACGAGCTCATAAACGCCGCTGTGAACGAGGCCGGTGCGCAGATGATCACTCTGGCGCTTCGCCGCGTGAACGAGAGCAAAGACAGGAACATACTTGATTTCATACCAAAAGGCGTCACTCTCTTGCCAAACACGAGCGGCGCGAGGAATGCGGACGAAGCGGTGCGTATCGCCAGGCTCGCGCGTGAGCTAGGATGCGGGGAATTCATAAAAATAGAGATCATAACCGACTCGAAATTTTTATTTCCGGACAACAATGAAACGATAAAAGCGGCTGAAATTTTAGCTGGTGAGGGCTTTGTCGTGATGCCGTATTTTTACCCCGAGCTAAATGCCGCGAGGGCTTTGCTAGGCGCTGGAGCCGCTTGCGTGATGCCTCTTGGTGCGCCGATCGGCTCAAATCAGGGCCTGGTCTTTAAAAACATCATCGAAATTTTGATAAACGAGCTGGATACGCCAGTCATCGTGGACGCTGGCATCGGTCGTCCTTCGCAAGCGTGCGAAGCCATGGAGATGGGTGCAGCCGCGATAATGGCAAACACAGCCATCGCGACGGCAAAAGATATTCCGCTCATGGCGCGAGCTTTCGGCGCGGCGATAAAGGCCGGCAGGAGCGCATATCTAGCGGGTCCTGGCCGAGTAAAAACGGCTGCTGAAGCCAGCTCGCCACTGACTGGATTTTTAGGGCGATGAAATTTAGCAAAACCGACCATATGACCTTGCTGCCGCATATGCAAGACATCGGTGATGAGATAATGAACGAAATTTTGCAAGAAAGAGCAAAATTTAAGCCAGAAAATTTTACCGCCGAGGACGTGAGAGCCGCTTTAAACGCTAAAATTTGCACGTTAGAAAATTTTAAAGCTCTGCTTAGCCCGGCGGCTAGCGATTTTATAGAAGAGATCGCGCACCTTAGCATGCAAAAGACGCGAGCGAATTTCGGAGCCAACATCAACCTCTTCACACCCCTTTACATAGCCAACCACTGCGACAACCTATGCGTCTACTGCGGCTTTAACTCGCAAAACAAGATAAAGCGAGCCAAGCTTGATGAGGATGAAATTTTAAGCGAACTTGCAGAAATTTCAAAAAGCGGGCTTGAGGAAATTTTGATATTGACAGGCGAGAGCGAGGAAAATTCGAGCGTCGCTTATATCGCGAGGGCTTGCGCCTTAGCAAAGCGCTATTTTAAAGTAGTCGGCATCGAAGTCTATCCGCTAAATTCCAGCAACTACGCCCTGCTTCATGAAAGCGGCGTCGACTATGTCACGGTTTTTCAAGAGACCTATAACCCCGTAAAATACGAGCGCTTACACCTTGCGGGCAACAAGCGGATATTCCCCTACCGTCTAAACGCGCAAGAGCGCGCACTGATGGGCGGCATGAGAGGCGTGGGCTTTGCCGCGCTTTTGGGGCTTGACGACTTTAGGCTAGATGCCTTTGCGACCGGGCTTCACGCCTCGCTCGTACAAAAAAAATATCCGCACGCAGAGATCGCCTTTTCCTGCCCGAGACTGCGCCCTATCATCAACAACTCCCGCATAAATCCTCGCGACGTGCATGAAAGAGAGCTCTTGCAAGTCATTTGCGCTTATAGGATATTCATGCCAACAGCCAGCATCACGATCTCCACGCGTGAGCGAGCGCTCTTTCGCGATAACGCCATAAAGATCGCCGCAAATAAGATCAGCGCCGGCGTAAATGTCGGCATTGGCGCGCATTCGAAAGAAAAAAAGGGCGACGAGCAGTTTGAGATCGAGGACGCTCGCTGCGTAGATGAGATCTACAAAATGATAAAAGCCCAAGGGCTCGAACCGCTGATGAGTGAATACATCTATGTTTAAAATTTTGATAATCGCTGACCCCAAGCTTGCTGGAGGCGATCTTTTAGAGCGTGTGGTCGGGCTTTGCGAGGCGGGAACGGACGCCGTTTTGCTCCGTGCGAAATTTTTAAGCGAGGAGGAATTTCGCGCGCTTGCCATCAGCATGAAGCAAATCTGCGATAAATTCGGGCGAGAATTCATTATCAATCAGTTCTTTAACGTCGCTTGCGAGCTAAAAAGCTCCTTTTGGCTAACGTCCGCACAGATAGATCTTTTGCAAAATTTTAGTGATACGAGCGATAAATTCGGGCTAAATTTTATCAAATTTAAAGATTTTAAAGATATGGCGGCTAAATTTACGGCCGCAAGCCCTGCCCTTAAAATTTACGCCTCTGCTCACGACCCGGCTCAGGCTGAAATTTCAGCCGAATTTGCGGATATCCTGATCGCCTCTCACATCTTTGCGACCTCTTGCAAGGCTGGTCTAAAACCAAAAGGATTGGATCTGATACGAAAGATAAAAGCTCGCGTCGATAGGCAGGTCTACGCACTAGGCGGGATAAATAAGCTGAATTTTCGCTCCGTGCTTGACGTGGGAGCAGACGGGATCTGCCTCATGAGCGAAGCGATGAGATGCAAAAACGAGAGAGAATTTATAAATGGCTTCTTGGCGGATACTTTTATATGATGCTCTTTTTTGTCAATATTTCTTGAAATTCAAAGGGCGAGTGCAGTGCTTTACTTCGCTAGCACTTGTGATCAGCTTCCTACAAAGTCAAAAATATAGCGCAACAGAGCAAGGAATATACCTTTCAAATTTTATGTATTATTTTATGTAAAACCACACGGAAGGCTCCGTGTGGTGTGAAATTTAGGCTATCTTCGTAGCGTCTACGATATTGTAATCAAGTCCCAGATCTTCTTTAGAAAGGCCAAGTGCGAGGCCTACTAGCTGAGATAGGTGGATGATCGGTAGTCTTGCGCTTGAGCCTGTGAAGTCTTGGTATCTTTCTTGATAGATGTCAAGCTGCATTTGGCAAAGCGGGCAAGGTGTAACGACGCAGTCGGCTTTATTTTCGCTGGCGTTATTTACTATCTGGCTGGACATTTTCTTGACGGAATTCACAGCTGGATAAGATGCATGAAAGCCGCAGCAGTCAAGGCGCTTTTCAAATGGTACGATAGTAGCGCCAAGTGCGCTCACGACGGTCTCAAAGCTTTTTGGATTTACAGAGCTTTCCCTATTATCAAACGCCTTTTCAGGTCTTAGGCTATGACAGCCGTAAAACAAAGCGACCTTTAAATTTGAAAGCGGCTTGACGACCTTAGCTTTTAAATTTTCGACATTTTGATAAAGCACCCAAAGAAGGCTGGTTATCTCGTTTGAGCCCTCGTATTTCATATTTCCCTCTGCTAGGAAGGTGTTTATGCGATCTTTTGCGCCCTTATCAAGCGTAGTTTTAGCGCGAGTTAGGGTCAGCATACATGTGCTACAAGTAGTCAGCATCGGCATTTTCATCTGCTCGGCAAGTGCTATGTTCCTGGCATTTGCCACAAGTGTCGCGATAGGATCGACATCTTGTGCTTGAGAAGCACCGCAGCAGCTCCAGCCCTTTATCTCGTGAAGTTTCATACCAAGTATAGGAGCGATCGCCTCAAGAGACATCTTAGCCTCTTTTGCAGCTTGAGACAGTACGCAGCCCGGGAAAAAAGCGAATTCATTTTGCATAAACTACTCCTTGCTAGCAGCTGCTTGTGCTGCTTTTATCATTTTAACTAGATCTTCGTGTCCCTCGATCTCCTCCTCGCCAAATATATGAAGCGGATTCATCTTGCCTGCCAGCATGAGGTTAAACGCGATATCGGTTTTGCCGACCGAGCCTATCACGCCCTCCGAGCGAAGCGCAAGGTAAATTTCGTTCAAGCGGCCCGATCCGTCGACAAGGTCGGTATAAAACGCCTCTGCGTGAGCAGGACCTGTGCCGTCTTTTAGACCGTTTCTTTGCGCCATCACTCTAAGGCTAGCGATATCGTCAGCCGCGCTGATGCCTTTTGGACAGCGATCGGCGCACTCTTGGCAATGCACGCACATCCAAAGTCCGTTGGTGACGCTTGGTTTTACATGTATCATAGTATCTTTACTGCGTGAGTCGGCGGCGGCACGCCATGCGTGAGTAAATACAAAAGGCTGCATATAGTCGCTGCTATCAGCTTCCAGCTTATTGCACTCGGAAGCGCAGCTACCGCATAGGATGCAGTCCCATTGCTTGCTGATACGATCAAATTCCGCTTGAGTTTGCTTACAGCCTTTTTCCGGTGAAAATTCGCTTTTTGGAACTATCGTTGGGCGAATTTTACGTAAATTTTCGATCGAAGGCTCCCAGTCTACTATGAGATCTGATATCACTCTAAAGTTGCCAAGAGGCGAGATCCTGATGGTATCAGGGTTATCATACTCTTTTAAGAGCTCCTCCATCTTGGTATCACAGGCTAGATATGAGTGTCCATTTACTCTAACAGCGCAAGCTCCGCATATCGCAGATCGACAAGAGGCGGTGAAATTTAGCGTGATGTCTTTGGTTTGCTTTATCAAAAGTAGGACCGAAAGCAATGTCTTTCCCGCGATTTCTTCGTTAGTTAGAGTGTATTCTTTTTGATATTTTTCTTTTCCGTTAAAGCGGTCTATGATTATTTTCATTGTGGTTTCCTTCCGTCAAGTGAGAACTCGGTAACAACGACAGGCTTGTAGCTAAGCTCTAGTTTGCCATCCTTTAAATTTACGATGCTATGTTTCAAGAAATTTACATCATCGCGCTTTGGATAGTCCTCTCTAGTGTGAGCGCCGCGGCTTTCATGGCGATTTTGTGCGGCTAGACATGCACAGCGAGACAAAAGGATCAAGTTGCCAAGCTCGACATAGTCTGTGAATGCGGTATTCATCACCGAGTTATTATCAGGGATGCGGATATTTTTATATCTAGCTTCTATATCTTCAAGAGCAGCCGATAAAGCGTCAAGCTGAGCTTGGGTCCTAAAGATGCCCATATTATCCCAGTTTTGTTTGCCAAGCTCTTCGCGAAGGGCATACATCTCATGCACTTCTCCGCTACCGTTTGCTATCTCTTTAAATTTATCCTGCCACATTTTGGCCAGCTGTTTGGTTTTCTCGCCCTTGCCAAAGATAGCGTCTTTTGCATAGTTCGTAGCTCCCATACCAGCAAGCCTACCGGTGACTACCGCATCGGTAAGAGAATTTCCGCCTAAGCGGTTAGCACCGTGGATGGATATACAAGAGGCCTCGCCACCGACGAAGATCCCTGGGATCTTGGTGCTCATATCATCTATCTTGGCTACTTCTATACCGCCCATCGAGTAGTGAGCCGTAGGTCTGATAGGGACAGGCTGCTCTACGAGGTCGATATTTTGGAAAAGAAGGGCTGTGTGTCTGATCTTTGGAAGGGACTTCATGATCTTTTCTTTGCCAAGGTGGCGAACATCGATCAAAACATACGAGCCAAGCCCTTCGCCGTATCCCCTGCCCTCGCGGATCTCCGTCTCTATCGCACGAGCCACTA
>NZ_ALJJ01000012.1:0-131222 GCF_000287855.1 Campylobacter sp. FOBRC14
TTCTCTTTATCTTCTTTATACTTTTCTACGAGCGGCAATATCTCTTCAAGCTTATCTACTATACGTTTTTGTTCGGATAGAGGGGGGAGGGGGAGGAGCTTTTCTGCTAACATTGGAATAGTAAGTTGTTTTATGCTTGTTCCAACTCCGACTTCTAATAATGTATTTAATCCATAGTTAATGTATTTTATATTTATCGGCTTATAAGGACTGAACGACAATAGTCTTACAATGGGGAAATAAGAATAATCTCTTACAATTGAAAAGCCTATCGTTCCTCTTCCAGAAATAGTTATACTGGCTTCTTTAATTTTTGCTTCGGCCGTATAGCCCAAAATTCCATCATTGTATTCCCCATTTGCCACCACTGGGATATTTTTCAAAATAGTTTTATCTTTTGAAAAATCGGCTGGCTTATCACCACCAGCACTTAAACTTTTTGCAATTTCCCCCAGTCTCACCCATGTCCAACTACTAGGTATCTCAAACGGAATTTCATCTTCGATGCAGCGAGTTTCTTTGCCTATCTTCTCATAATGTAAATTATCCAGACTTGATATTTTTGAATCAAATCTTGTTTTTAATAGATAAAAGATTTAAACTCTTTTATCTATTAAAATAATATGCCTACAATTATGCTATAATAATGCTAAATTAAAGGAGAACCGATGCCTCAAATAGTACCTATAAGAGATTTAAGAAATACGAATGAAATTTCCCAACTTTGTCACGCCAAAGATGAGCCGATATTTGTTACAAAAAATGGATACGGCGATCTAGTGGTAATGAGCATGAAAACTTATGAGTCTTTAACAAAGATATCAGATATCGATAATGCCATATCGTCGTCTGAAGCTAAGATTAAGAACGAAGAAAACTTGCTCGACGCCAAAGACGCCTTAAAATCTCTTCACGGAAAATATTTTGAGTAGTTATAGGGTTAAAATTTCGCCTCAGGCTTACGAAGAGCTAGACGGTATATATAAGTATATAGCTACAAACTTATCTAATCCTACTGCTGCGATAAATTTAGTAAACGAGATAGAGATCGCTATACTTAGCTTGGATGAGATGCCATACCGTGGAGCTACTAGAAAAATAGGCAGATATGCTAATGCCGGTTATAGGCAGCTTTTTGTAGAAAACTATACTATAGTCTATAGAATAGATGAAGAAAAGAAACTCGTGATTATAGTTACGGTTAGATATACGCCTAGCGTTTTGTAACAAAGAAGCATCTGTAAGACAAAAAACTCATATAAACTGATTAATTTTATAAAATAAACCAACCGCATATAAGCTTTTAACTCCCATCCGTTAAAAGCTTCCTATTAAAAAACTTAGACGTTTTATTGATAAAAATCATTTTTTGGTCGATAAAGTTTCGTCTAAGTTTTTATATTTTTCTTTTACTCGGCCAAAGAAAAATATCGGCTGTCTGCCAAGACCTTACAGCAAACTCATTTGAGTTTGCTAAGTAAGTATTAACATATTGTCTTATGTGGGGGTTGTTTATTCTTGATGTTTTGATAAATGATATCAAGTTCTAAGACTGCATGATGGAATTTGAAGCGATTGTTTTTTATTAAGTTAAAGTAAATTTTGGTTTATAGGGAAATTTACTTTTATTTTTTTATTTGGTATTTTAGCACAAATTTTAAAAATTGAGATGTTGTTGGTTTTCATATAGCATAAATAAAGATTAAAGTGGAGATTGTTTTTGAGCAAGAAATAAAAATCAAAAAGAAGAGCATTTTGTGCGGGTTTAAGATTATTTAATAAAACAAGCATCGCTATAATATAGCCGTATTCGTTTTTGTAGTCGTATTAAAACCCTCGATTTAGTTACATTTTAAATATGTCCATGTTATAAGAGCCTTATTTTTCCAAATCCTAACTATCGTATCCGCAAGAACCCTGTCTTGAGAACCGACAAAGCTTAATATTTTTTCTCCTGTATTGACTTGAATATTTGCTAGATAATTAATCTTATTTACACTATCGCCACTCTTTTACCGCAAGCTTTTATGTAGTTAAAGAAAGTTTTATACTTGATATTATACGCTCCGCTTTCTATCCTAGCTACGGCTGATTGGGTTATGCCCATCCTTTTAGCTACCTCGCTTTGAGTTAGCCCAGCCTCATTTCTAGCGTCTATCAAAGCTTCTATAGCTTTATATTCGTCCTCCAGCGCATCGTATTGCGCTTTAAATTCGTGGTTTTTTAGCTCCTCTTTTAAAACTTCTCTAAAATTAACGGTTTCCATCTTTAAACTCCTTTAATCTTTGTTCTACCAAATTTAGTATACTTTTAGGTATCTTTTGTGTCTTCTTAACAAAAGTTAGTAGGATTATTATTCTTTTGCCGATTTCATAACAATATATGCTTCTAGCTATTCCTTCATCCGACTTTATGCGTATCTCGAACAGCCCGTCTTTTATGCTTTTAGTGTACGGCTCTCCCAAGGTATTACCCCTAGCCTCTAAGAGCTCGAACATTTTATAGCCTCTTTGTCTAAGTCCGGTCGGCAGCTCCAAGAACTCGTCTTTTATGGCTTCGCTTGCAAACTCTACGCTCCACATTGCAATCCTTCTATGTAACTAAGCCCGTATTATACCATATATGATATAAAATGCAGTTTTTTACACATTTGTCGCTGAATAAATAACTTGTATAAACCTACTCATACAACGTCTCCACCATCTCCCTTCCGCTATCGGGCATTAGTTTAGCGTATCTTAGAGTATGATTGATATCGGAGTGATTCATTAGCTTTTTTATCGTTAGTATTGGAGTGCCTTTTATAGCAAGATGCGAAGCAAACGTATGCCTAAGGGTATGAATAACTACTCTATTGGTTGCGTCGCTTATATCTAAATTTTGATTAAAAAGCTTATTAAGTAACGGCTGTAAGACGTTTTGAACGGTGGCTTTTGGTTTATTTACCAAAGAGTCGTTCGGGGATAGGGCGGTATAAATTTGATTTATCATTCCTAACGCTCTTTTACTTAAAAATCCCGTGTACGTACTCTTTGTCTTAAAGTCGCTTATAGTAACAGACTTGGTAGATAGCGACAAATCTTTTTTCTTGATGTTTAAAATTCCCTCCAACCTAGCTCCTGTGCACAAAGCCAGCTCCACAAATAGCTCTAACGCAAAGTCTTCTTTACTTGCTACTTCTTTGCGCAAAAGCTCTATCTCTATAAGCTCTAAAAATCTTTCTCGCTTGTTGTTCGGCTTTTTTAGTTCTATCTTGTACGGGCTAATGTGATTAATTAGGCCTACTTTTATGGCGTGATTAAAAATCGTTCTAACTATACCCATTATGGCATTGATGCGAGATTGCGATAATTTACGTTTGGTTTTAGGGGAAATGATTTGAGAGATATCTTTATGATGCTCGTTTATCGTCTCGGGTGTTATCTGCGTCGTAGTTAGACCCCCTAACTTATCCTTATGGTAAATTTCGTAATCTCGCCTTTGCTCTTTTATGTTGACGGCGTTGCTCGGTTCTTTTTCTAGTTTAAAACTAAAAAAGGCGTCTGCGATCTCATCAAATTTAAGCGAGTTTTTGTTATTTTTGGCTACTATTTTTTTAGATATGCTATCGGGAAGCTCTCCGTTTCTTTGTTTGGCGTCGAATTCTTTCTTTTTGTTATATGCGTAGGTTATATTTACACCTTCGGATTTTGATCCAATTTTAATGTTGGCCTTTTTACCCTCAAGCGTAACTCTCATGTAAAAAACCACGTCGCCGTTAGCTAGATTATTAAAGAAAATTCCAGGATATTTATTGACTCCGAACGATGAGTTGTAATTTTTAAGTTTTCCTGCCATAATACCCCCTAAATTTGTTCCCTATTTGTTCCCGAAATTTGTATAAATCTATGATATTCTAGTGTAACTTAGAATATGTTTAAGCTATAAAATAACGTATTATAGGGCTTTTTAGAGTATTTTAGAACGTTTAAGAATTATATATTTTTGAACCCAGCATCCGGAGCCACTTTTTATTACTCTCAATTTAAAATCAAAATTATAAAATCAAACACTAAATTTAGTGCCGATACCCGATATTTATCTCAAATTCTTTCAAACGTTTATGGATAGAGCGAAGCTCCGTGATCGTCGTCCAGTTGTTTATAAAAAGTGAAAATGACATCCTGACTTGCGAAAATGCGTTATTTACTTGCATCAGCGAGCCAAGCGTGATGATGCCTGTAAAGATGCCAGGAGCCATTATCAAAAGCGGCACAATGACCATTAGCTGAGAGAAGAAATTTATCCATATATCAAAGTAGCCGTAGTGCAAGAATAGCCTGTTGTAGTTAAACCTCAGCCCTGTGAAGAGCTCGGTCAGGGTCTCTACGCCGGCGTGATTTTTCTTATCGTCTTCGCCGTAAACTAGCTCTTTTCTAAAGGCCGCTTCGACCTTTTGGTTGTTGTATTCAAGTCCCGGCAGCAAGATACCCACGAACCACGATATGGCAAGCCCACCCACGCTTACCAGTAGCGCTATCCAGACCAATGAGCCCTCGTAGTCTTTGATGAACGGCAGTGCGACGCTGCTACTTAGCCCCCAAAGTATCGGTAAAAAGGCGATAAGCTTCATTATCGCTCTTACTACTTGAAGCCCCAGGCTTTCTACGATCCTGGCGAAGCGGTAGATATCCTCTTGGATACGCTGCGAGCTACCTTCGATCTCGCGCTCTACGTTTCTCCAGTATTTGATGTAATCAAACGTCATCGCCTCACGCCACTTAAACGCCCAAACGCGCGTGAAATAGCCTGTCAGCGTAGCTAGCAGCACATATGGGAAGGCTATCCAAGCGAAATTTATCATACTTTGCCAAAAATCAAGCAGGGTGTATTTTTGTTTGTTCTTTTGAGCCGCCATCATCTTGGCGGTGGTATTTTGAGAGGAATTTTTATCCAAACTCGTATTTTTGTTCGTTTGCGCGGATCGATACTGCGAGCCGTTTGGCTTTTCTTCATCTTTGTCCACGTCTTTAAAAAGTAGGCTAAAGCTTCTGTCCTTGTCTAAAATTTCAGCCTTTGTGGCGTTTAGCTCGGGGTTGCCTACGATGTCGTAAAAGCTTTTATACCAGTTGTTGATAGCGACGCTTAGCTGGACTTGCACATAGAGCGAACCTATCAAAAACGCAAGCCCCGCATAGGCCCATAAAGCCCATTTTTTGTTTGCAAAAAAAGATGAAAGCAATAGTGTGTCCTTGTTAGAAAAATAGACGAATAATATCTTAATATCGTATAATGTAATATTAAGCGATAATCGGAACGCAAAATTCACTAGGACAGAATATGGTGAAATTGTTATATTCTAAAATAAAAACAAAAGAAAATAACTCATATTACATAATAAATAAAGTAAATTTTAAAATGAGGTTACACATAGTTATGAGGTTTAAAGTAGATACTATATGGTTATGCTCATTAAATATGCAGGTGAACTATATAATTAGTGATGTAGAATGTAAGGTGCTGTAGTTAGGCTATATTCTGCTTGTATATTTAAATTTCATTGGAACAATTAATTTATATTTTACAATTTTTTTCATTTTATTTAGCAGTTTTAGAGTTTTAAATAGGCAATATGCTGTTTAAATTTTTAGCTCTGTATTTTTCAAAAATTTTGATCATTACTCCAGAAAGCTGCTCGAAATCTATCCTTGTTTGCTCTTTTGACAAGATATTTTCACGTATATTTGATATGAATTCCCTGTCGTCTTGGCAGGACTGGCACGTGGCGTTGCCCCTTACTATCGCCATAAATATCTCGTCTGACGTAGCGTTTAGCATCTGAAGTATGTTTTGTTCGTTCATATTTTTCCTAAATTTTGTTTTTGTAAATTTCATGCAAATTTTGTTCCGTTTGTATGCTAAATTTACATCCGGCTAAACGTAGTTGCTAAGCTCGAGTAGATTGCCGTCCGGGTCGCGTAGATAAAGCGACCTTATCTTGCCATTTGTGCCGCTTCTGGCGACTATGCCATCAATCGGCGCGACGCCTTTGGCTTTTAGCTCCTCTAAAATTTCCTCTAGAGGCTGGGCGCAGATGAGGCAGATATCCGCCGAGCCGGCCGTCATATTTTTGGCGTTTGGCTTCACGGGCGCTCTTAAATCGTGAAAATTTATCTTCGTCGCGCCAAATTTCACCGCCTTTCTCTCCTGTCCGTCGGCCCCCGTAAAGCAAAACGCCTGCATGCCAAGCACCTCTTCGTAAAATTTCACCGAAGCATCCACGTCCGCGACGCTAAGCACGATATGATCGATATTTTTGATATCCATTTTATCCTCGTAGCGGCTAAATTTGCCTAGTTGCGCACTAAATTTATAAAATTTATCTGCGGTTCGCCGTCGTAACATCGGGCTAAAGCAGCTGCATTTTCGCGCATGTGAGGGCTATTCATATGATCTTTTTGATCTTGCAGGCTTTGCCATATCTCAAGAAAAGCATAAGCTCCATTTTTCCCCACGATCGCTCCGCATTCGTAGTTTATGCAGCCCTTATCTTTTTGCGAGGCCGGCACGATGATCTTTAAAATTTCCTCAAATTTCGCCACGTTTGCGGCTTTGACATTTACTACGACATAAACTCCTATCATTTTGACTCCTTTTGATTTATAAGCCAGAACCAAACTCCTTGCCTATTTGCAAGAGCTCGTTTTTCAGCACCTCATGACGAGCGGCTAATCGAGAAATTTTTTCCATCTTCGCGCCCTTTAGCTGGTGAAATTCCTCTGCCAAGGCGTTTAAAATTTTGTTTAAAAAGGACGCATTGCCTAGCATTTCGTTCTCAAACTCGTATAAATTTAGCGATGTCAGTACCCGCTCGTAAATTTCGTTCGCGCCAGGGATAAAAAGCGAGAAATGTAACGGGTCTTTTTCGTATGAGAGCGCGGCGTTGTCGATCTTTTCTTTGATAAAATGCACCGCTATCTTGATCGCGTTTTCGTAGTTTGCCGCGACTTTGAGGTTTAGCTTGTCAAAAAAGAGCGATATCTTTTGAAGCTGCTTGAATTTTGCCGTCTCGTAATCTCTTAAAAACATCTCATAAACCTGCCCGGCGTATGTCCTTATCGCGGCAAATTCGATATCAGAGTGCACCGCCTCCTCTTTACGGATACTTTCAAACCTAGCTTTATATATCATAAACTCACGCTCAAGCCGCGCGTAAATTCCATCTATTTTGGCACACAGCTCGTTTTGCAAGACGCCCAGATCCCTTCGATATATCCTAAAAAATTTCGCCAGTTTCGTGTCGTTGTAGATGAGTTTGGAGAAAATTTCATCATTGTCAAAGCTCATCATCTCGTATTCGCTTTTTTCGTAGTATTCGCCCTTTAAAAGCCCCTTTTTAAGCTCAAACCTTGACTTTTTAAAGGGCTTTAGACTAGCTTGTATCTCGTCTGCGATCTGCCTGGCTATCTGCTTTAGCTCGTTAAAAGCAAGCTCTATCTTTGGTCTAAATTCCAGTGTGAGCACCTTTAGATTTTCATCAAGGCCGCTATCGAAATTTTGTAAAATTTTGCCCGCATCTTCATAGATTTGCTCGATATGTTCGTGCTGACCGATGTTTGCGCGCACTATGGCGGCGCATTTTTTAAGGACGAAATTTTGCTTTAAATTTTCATTTGAGAAATACTTCTCTATGGCGCTCGTAACGGCGGCGAAATTTGAGATTTCAGCTAGCTTGCAGTCATTTTGTTTTTGCGCCTCGATGGCTTGTTTGGCGGAGATCGCGATGATTTGAGCGAAGAAATTTTGATAGGTCGTGCGCGCATGATCCAGCACGTTTTCAAGCTCGCTTTGACTTAGCTTGTCTTTTTGATTTAGCACGCAAATAGCCAGTTTGTCGCTGTTTGCCAAAAATTCGTTCAGGTCGTTTAGCTCGCTCGCTCTTGCGGCATTTTCTATGAGGCTTAGCCAGATGACGCCAGCGACGTCTTTTAGCACCTCTTTCGTGATGTTAGTGTCGGAGTTTGAAAGCGAGTTTAGCCCTGGCGTATCAATGAAATTTACACGCTTTAAAAGCGGCATCGGCGCATATATGCAAAGCTGCTTCACATCGTCGCCAAACACGCGCTGATCGACGAATTTAGCTATCTCGCTCACGTCTAAATTCAGCTCTTTGCCATTTTTGTAATCTACCCTTAGCGCGTAGCTTTGCCCGTATCTGATGTGCGTGAGCTTTGCTGTCACGGGTGTCACTCCTGTGGGCAAAATTTCGCGACCCAAAAGTGCGTTTAAAAATGTTGATTTACCGCTTGAAAACTGCCCGACGATAGCGATAGTGACGGGCTCGTTGATGAAAAGATCAAGCTTTCTTAGCTCATCTTTTAGCTGCGTACTTGCGTGAAATTTAGGCTCAATTAGCTCGTTTTCAAAGCGTTTGAAACGCCCGTAAAAATCATCGCTAAATATCTTAAAATACGCCATCTTGTAGGCGTTTATAAATTTTTCAAACATCTTTTAGCTCCGAGATGATGGCGTTTAGATCATTTTTTAGACCTTGAAGACCCAAAAGCTTTGCCGATACGTCTTCGCTCGTGCTGTTTAGTAGCGCAGCTTCGTTTTTTAGGCGTTCGCAGCTTGCTTTAAAAAGCTCCTCTTTGATTTGCACGGCATCTTTTATCTCTTTTATGAATTCGTCCTTTTCAAAGCGGCTCAGCTCAAATACGAAATTTTTGATCTTTTCATCGCCTAAAAACTCCTCTAATGAGGCATTTAGCGCCGCTGCTAGCTCTTTAGCGCCTAAATTCAGCGATTTGACGGCGCACTCGCACACCTTTGCCGTTTCAAAAACGATGCCTTTTAGCTTCAAATAGTCGTTTATACTAAAAATTTCCTCTTTTTTATCCTGCAAAAAGCCCTGAAATTTCAGCGATATATCGCTTCTGCAAGCTTTTATGCGGCTTAAAATTTCGTTTCTGTTTTGGCGCATCAGGCTTATGATGCCGTCATTTAGCGTGCTTTGCACGATGTAGTTAATGCGCTCGGTTTGCAGTTTTTCTTTGTTTCGTCCGGCAAAGTCCGCTTCTCTTAAGATGCGCTCTTGCAGGCTTTGAGCCAGCATTTTTAGCCCGGTGCTAAAATTCGCCTCAAGCCCCGAGACATCGAGCCTATTTAGCTGTTCCTGCGCCACTTGAGACAGCGCTTCAAACTCACTTTTCAGTGCCGCTTCTTGCTCGTTTAGTTCGCTGAATTTCTCATTCAGGCTTAAATTTGAGCCGCTTAAATTTAAGATACTTTGCGTGGTTTGAGCCAAGAGCTCCTCGCAAACGCCGTTAAGCTCCTTTTTGTAAGCCTCAAGGCTAAGGCGCGACTTCTCGCTATTAGCCCCAAAAAACGTCTCGTAAAGATACTCTTTAAACTCTTCTATGCCGCTATTTGGCTTGCCGTCTAGGTAGTTTTTGGCGCTGATAGCAAAAAATTTCACTTCAAGATCGCTGTTTTCGCTATTGAAGCGTTCGTTCATGCGCTTTTTGGTATAGCTGGTGACCTCGTTTAGCTCATCATTGCTTAAAAGATCGACATGTGTCAAAACGACTACCAGCTTCACGATATGCGAGCCATGCACGCTTTGCTCGATAAATTCCACGTCTTTTTGCGTGGCGCTTTGAGAGACGTTCATCAGATGCACCATCAAATCGCACTCGCTCATGAAATCACTCACCAGTCGCTCTCTTAAAAACACCGCGTCGTCGATGCCCGGTGTATCTATGATGCGGATGTTGTCTTTTAAAAGCTCTAAATTTTCGTAAAGCTCGACGCTTTTAACGAGCTTTGCATGCGCCGAGCCGGCCGAGGTGTAGTTTTTAAGCTCGTTTGTTTGTATGACTATGCTGCTTCCTGCAAGGCCGGTCGGCTCGCTAGAAATGTCGATACCAAGCTCTTTTAGCTCGCTTTTGCTCCAAAAATTTACCTTCGCGTAAGGCTCGCTCGCAAATTTTAAAATGCTTAAATTTATGGTCTCGGGTACATTTGAAGTGCCCAAAATTTTAGCGTTTAGCAAGGCGTTTAATAGCGTTGATTTGCCTGCGTTGACGACGCCGGTCACTACGATGTTGAATTTAAGCTCCTCTATCTTTTGCCTCGCCGCCTTTGCTTTGCTGATTGAAATTTCACTGCCGCCAAGCGAGCAAATTCTCTCGCAAATAGCGTTTAGCTTGTCGATCTTTTCGTGAAAGACATCGACTAGCTTGATCTTTGTCTCTACGTCCGCTTTGATGCTGTCCTGGCTTATAGAATTTAAAAAAAATTCTAAATTTATAAATTCAGCTTTGTTTATGATATTTTCGTTTTCCAGCCTCTTTAATGCCTTGATCACTTTGTTTTTTGAGATCTTAGATGATCTTAGTGCGTTGATAGCGCCTATTTGCGCTGTTTGCACGCTATAAACATCAGCTCTTAGACCAAGCGAGTGAAGTATCTGCCTAAATTCGCTTATAGCTATAAACCTATCGTAGTTTAGGGCATTGCACACTAGCAATATCGCCAGATCTTTTTCATCGGCTATCATTTGGACACTTTGGTCTAAAAAAAGCTTTGCGCCACCCCAAATTTCGGTCAAAAATTTATCCATTTTCGCTCTTTGAACGTTTAAAATTTAAGTAGATTTTAGTATATATTTGCTTACAAAGCTATCAAGTGATTTATGAGAATAGTGTGACTTTGTTGCCATTTGTTTATCAAAAATAGTGAAATTTTTAGGGAAATTTTACTTCGTGTGTTATAATGCTGAAACAAAATATTTAATTTTTATATTAAATATTTAAAATTTTTATAAGGAGTTCATGATGAAACTAGGCAAACTTAGTTTAGTCGCGGCTGTTGCGCTTGGTTGCTTGAGTTACGCTAACGCTGCCGACACGCTCGTAGAGGCTTTCACAAAAGGTAAGCTCAGCGGAACTATAAAGGCTACCTATGCCGATCAGACCGATGAACGACTTTCGATGCATAACGAAAACATCTTTGGCATCGGACTTGAGCTGGGCTACGTCACCGATCCGCTTTATGGATTTAGGATAGGCGCCACCGGTCAAGCCTACGGCTCGCCGTTTAGCCCGGAGAAAAATGCCAAAACGATGTATGACAAAGAGTGGTACGCAAATGGCGCGGTGCTTTCGGAGTTATACCTAGGATACTCCATAGGCAAGACCGACATCAAAGCCGGACGCCAGTACTACATCTCTCCGCTGGTTGCCGGAAACTATACTCGCGCCTTTAAAGAGGCATTTGAGGGTGTGAGCATAGAGAACAAAGACATCCCGGACACCTCGCTAAGAGCGGCTTGGTTTTATAAATTCCAAGGCAGAAGCAAGGTCGCGATGGATCGTGCTGACAGTAAATTTGACCGCGACGACGTAGGCAGAGCGCCGACATTTAAAGATAGAGTGATCTTTGGCGGGCTTGGACCTTATGCGCTTAAATTTGACAATATCTTTACAGGTGCTATCTCAAATCAATCTATCCCGGGCCTCAAGCTAACAGCAGCCTATGCCAGAGCCACAGAGGTCGAATATTTCGCCGGTAGCAAAGACGATGTGAATTTATACAATCTAGAGGCCAACTATAAGCTACCGTTTGACGCATTTAAGCTTGGCTTTGACGTGATGTATAAGGGCTCGCGCGTAAATGGAGCGATGGATAGTGCGCATTTAGACGGCGATATGTGGAATTTTAGAGTAGGCATATCGGAGCTGTTTGGATTTAGCGCATCTTATGCGTATTCGACCGTGAGCGATGACGATGCGATGATCCTTGGCATAGGCAATGGACCTGGCTCATATACCGCGCTTCCTATCCGCGGACCTTTCGTATTTACAAACTACGCTGGCATGGATATACATAAGATCACGCTTGGATATGACTTTGGTGCGATCGGTGTAAAGGGGCTCAAGACATCTTTACAATGGCTAAAGGGTGAGCAAGATACGTTGTCGCATAACACCCATAAAGGCGGCTCT
Source organism: Campylobacter sp. FOBRC14 (assembly GCF_000287855.1). Taxonomy (NCBI): domain Bacteria; kingdom Pseudomonadati; phylum Campylobacterota; class Epsilonproteobacteria; order Campylobacterales; family Campylobacteraceae; genus Campylobacter; species Campylobacter sp. FOBRC14. Next base: position 11,988 of record NZ_ALJJ01000012.1, read on the forward strand.
ATCGGACAACAAAAAGGAACTCATATGGATGTAAAGGGCTGGGCTGCGATAGCTAGCTACGATATCCCTTATGTAAAAGGTCTAAGCGCATCTGCGACTTACGTAGCGCTCGAGAGAGAAAATCACTCGGCAAACGGCGCAGTAACAAAGCTTGATAACAACGAGCTTTGGTTGCAGCTAACTTATAAGTTTAATCTCTTGAACTAAAAATTTAGGGGCGACTTTGCCCCTAAATTCACTCGTTAAAATTTTTGGCTCTGTTAAAATATTCCATTGATTTTTAAATTTCAATAGCGAAGTCAAACCTTGTGAAGCGACGCTATCACCGCCGATTTTCAGAGAAGCTGTAAGGCTGAGCGCGAAAATCGTGCTATATGTTCGGTGCTTTGCGGAGCGAACAGGGTTTGCGAAGCAAGTGTCAATGATTTATTATAATAGAGCAAAAATTTTATACCGTTTCTATCATTTTATCGTGAGCCATTGCTACTGGCCCTTTTGCTCTTAAGAGTTATGTTTTGACGCTTTTACCGAAATTCTACGTTCATTTTTCATCTCATTCATAGAGCCTATAGGCTTAAAAGCGCAGATTTGTTCGTCGGACGAAGTATGATATTTTTGTAAATTTAAAAAGTGTCGCGCAAATTTCTTCACGCGACACGAAGGAGATAAGTTATTTGATAACCGCCATTTTACGGCGCATATATGCGATCCTGCTTTGAAGCGGTAGGTGTTTTGGGCAGTTGTCTTCGCAGCCTAGCAGCGTCATACAGCCAAATACCCCGTCATCGTCTCCGATGAGCTCGTAAAAGTCCTCGTCAGTCCTCTTATCAAGCGCGTCTATCTTGAAGCGAGCCACGCGGTTAAGTCCCACAGCGCCGATGAAATCAGGTCTCATGATGGCTGTGCCGCACGCTGCGACGCAGATACCGCACTCTATGCAGCGATCTAGCTCAAAAACCTCCTGAGCGACCTCTGGCTCGACCTTTTCTTCAAGCTTTGATATGTCAGTGACGTGATCTGAGTGTATCCAGCTCTCTACGCGCCTACTCATAGCGTTCATCCAGTTGCCGGTATCTACGCTTAGATCTTTTAGCAACTTAAAGACCGGTAAAGGCATAAGCTCGATGACGCCACTTGGGAAGTCCTTTGTGAGCGTCCTGCACGCAAGGCTAGGCTTGCCGTTTACTAGCATGCCGCAACTGCCGCAGATACCCGCGCGACAAACAAAGTCAAAGCTAAGATCAGGGTCAAATTTCTCCCTGATGACATTTAACGCGATAAACAAAGTCATGCCGTCGGTCTCCTCTAGCTCGTAAGAGGCAAAATGCGGCTTTGAAATTTTGCTTTGCGGATTGTATTTGAACGCTTTTATCGTGATTTTCCTACTCATAACCTATACCTGCTCTTTCATTTGGTGCTTTATATTTTGGCTGAAGCTCGTAGTGCATCAAAGCCTCTTGAATTTCATATCGTCCTTTGCCTTCGGCTTGCATTTTCTCGCGGATCTCATCGACTTGCGCCTGACGTTTCGCGCTGTCAGGATGCTCTATGATGTTGCCTTTGGCGCCGTATCCTCTAAATGCAGGCGGAATTTCCATCTTCATTATATCGAGCGCTTCGTATTCGACCGTCGGCATCGTAGCACCTTCCTTCCAGCTCGTTAGAGTCCTGCTTAGCCAGTTTAGATCGTCGCGCTTAGTATAGTCCTCTCTATAATGTGCCCCACGGCTTTCGGTGCGTAAGAGTGCGCCGTAAGCGATACAAAGGGCTAGTTTTAGCATTTTTGGAACGCGGTAAGCCTCTTCTAGCTCAGGGTTGCCAAATAGCGTTTTGTTCGTTACCTTGACATCAAGCGATTTTTTATAAAGCTCCTCAAGCTCTTTGACAGCTTTTTCGAGGCCCTCGCCCGTTCTAAAGATGGCTACGTGCTCCCACATCACATCTTTCATGCGGTTTTTGATCTCAAAGACGTTGTATTTGCCCTCTTTATCAAGTAGCCCTTGTAGATAGTCTTGCTCTTTTTTGACGAATTTTTCTAAATTTTCGGTCTTTATATCTATCTCATGGCTCGCGCAGAAATCTGCGAAATAATCACCCACGATCATACCCGCTACGACGGTCTCTGATACGGAATTTCCACCAAGGCGGTTAAAGCCGTGCATATCCCAGCATGCCGCTTCGCCGGCACTAAACAGTCCGGCTAGCGTCGGGCTCTCGCCTGTTGGCTTTGTCTTTATGCCGCCCATAGAGTAGTGCTGCATAGGCAGGATCGGCGCCCAGCCCTTTGGACCTTCGTCTGCCGGATCGATGCCGTTAAATATCATACAAATTTCTTGCACGTCGCGTAAATTTTTCTCGATGTGTTCGCGACCAAGTATACTGATATCCAGCCAGACATGCTCGCCATAAGGGCTTTTGACGCCTTTACCTTTTCTGATGTGCTCCATGATACGGCGACTCACGACGTCGCGACTAGCGAGCTCTTTTTTCTCCGGTTCGTAGTCTGGCATAAAGCGGTAGCCATCGACATCACGTAAAATTCCGCCGTCACCGCGGCAACCCTCCGTTAGCAAAATTCCGCTTGGCACGATCGGAGTCGGGTGAAACTGTACCGCTTCCATATTGCCTAGCTTTGCTACGCCCGTTTCCAGTGCGATCGCAGCACCGATGCCCTCGCATACGACGGCGTTTGTAGTGTGCTTATAGACGCGTCCGTAGCCACCGGTTGCGATGAGCGTGCCTTTTGATACGTAGGCTATGAGCTCGCCGGTCACTAGATCGCGCACGATAGCACCGTAACAGCGATTATTTTCATGGATGAGAGCGATCGCTTCTTTGCGGTCGTGAATCTCTACATTGTGTTTTAGCGCCTCGTTTGCCACGGCAAAGAGCATAGTGTGTCCGGTCGCGTCAGCGGTGTAGCAGGTGCGCCATTTTTTCGTGCCGCCAAAGTCGCGAGAGTGTATGAGTCCATGCACCTCTTCTTTTTCAACTATCGTCGTTTTTTGAGCGTTAATGATAGCGCTTCGCTCGCCCTTTGTTATCCTAGTCCATGGCACGCCCCATGCTGCAAGCTCTCTGATCGCCTTTGGAGCGGTTTGGCAAAACATGCGTGCGACTGTTTGGTCGCAACCCCAGTCGCTTCCCTTTACCGTATCGGCAAAATGTACGTCCTCATTGTCGCCTTCGCTCATTTTTGAATTTCCCAAAGAGGCTTGCATGCCACCTTGCGCGGCTGCCGAGTGAGAGCGTTTGACCGGGATAAGGCTCAAAACTATCGTGCTAAGACCCTTTTCACCAGCTGCTACCGCAGCTCGTAGTCCCGCAAGACCACCACCTATAACCAATGCATCACAATATTTTACATTCATTTTTTAGCTCCTATTTACCAAACTAAAGGCTGACCCAAACAAAGTCAGCGATTAATGCGATTAATGCGAGCACTCCAAAGATTGCAAAAATTATGGTTTTGACTCTGTTTCTTTTTGCAAACATCTCTTGTTTATTAGCACCCTCAATACTTATCCATTTGACATATAAACGATACATTCCTACGCCGGCATGCACTACCATAAAAACAAGCAATGCAAAATAGAAAAATTCTAAAGTATGGAAATTTGCCGCCGAATGCTCGGCTGTTATCTTATGCGGATTGAAAACGATATCGACCAAATGAGCGCTCGCAGTGAAAAATAGTGCAAATCCTGTCAAAAACTGAAACCACCAAAGCGTCGTATCCCAGTGCTTCATGCGATCTTTGTGTCCTTTAAACATTATAAGCTGTCTAAAGTTGGCGGGAAATTTCCTCATCGCTAAGAAAGCATGAGCGATGAAAACGACGAAGATCACAGCGGCTATCAAATTTGTTACGATAGGTAACCCGCCTTTGATCAAAAAGCTGGCTTCCGCAAATTCTACGACCGCATTGAACGCATCTTTGCCAAGTAGAATAGTCGAAGTGAATACCATGTGACATAGTATGAAACAGGCAAGAATAAAACCCGTTATACTCTGCCACCTATCAAAAACCGCAGGCACACGACTCTTTTTGCAGTCTGCCTGCTTACCGAGGAAACCCTCTATAAGCCCAACCATGAGCACTCCTTCTAAGAATTTATTAATATTTGGTTTTCTTTTGCGGCGATTATACACCTATATAACTTTAAACTAAGTTAAACTATTTAATATAATTTTTTTTCAAAAAGAAATACGCCAGAATTCCGCCAAAAAACATCAAAATTGATAATATCTGCCCCATAGAAAGGCCAAATATGATAAAGCCTATCCCTGCATCAGGCTCTCTGAAAAACTCGCATACAAAGCGTGCCAGCGTGTATAGCACTGCATAAAGCGCTATCAGCTCGCCGTCAAATTTTTTGAATTTACGGCAGAAAAAGAGGATTAAGAAAACGGCCAGACCCTCGAGTGCCGCTTCATAAAGCTGCGAAGGGTGTCTTAAAATCCCAAATACATTTATACCCCAGCTCACATCTGTCGCTCTACCAAAGAGCTCTTGGTTTAAAAAATTTCCGATACGTCCGAAGATATAGCCAAACGGGATACAAAGTGCGCACAGATCAAGCAGCTGCCATAAATTTTGCTTGTATTTTTTACAAAAGAGTATTGTCGCGAGTAAAAATCCAACTACCGCCCCGTGATAGCTCATGCCTCGGATACCGACAAATTCGCCGTTGTGAAAGGGGTTGAAAATCTGCCAAGGATGAGTGAAAAAATAAACCGCCTCACCGGAGTAGATCGCGATGTATCCGAGCCTGGCTCCAAGTATCACGCCGATCTCCACCCAAAAAAAGTAATTATCCAAAAGCGCGTCCGTTATCGGGATATTGTCCTTTTTGACAAAGTATTTTGCCGCCCCTAGCGCGCTAAGCAGAGCCAAGATATACATTATGCCGTACCAATGTACGCTAAAGCCAAAAAGCGTGAAAGCGACAGGGTCAAAGTGGTTGTAGATATCGTTCCAAGTGCTCATGATCTTACCTTAAATTTTGTGATTTTACACCTCATAGGCTTAAAAAATACGCCTTGCAAAGAGCGGTATGGCTAAAAAGGCGAAATTTTGCGCCTCAAAGTGGTGAGCGAAATCATAAAACGCGTTAAATTCTTCCTCATTAAATTCCACCTGCCATATCGCTCCATCCTCTTTAAATTCGCGTTTAGCCTCTAAATTTTGCTTTTGTAAGAAATGCTCGAACCTAGCCGTCAATGAAAACGGCACGAAAAAGCAGCATATATCTTTTTGCTCGAAATTTTCTAAATTTGCCTCGTTTATCACTAGATTCGCAGCCCCGCCGTAAGCTCTCACAAGCCCGCCCGTGCCTAGCTTGATGCCTCCAAAATATCGCACCACCAGCACTGCCGCGTCTATCAGCCCGGCCCCTCGTAAGGCGTTTAAGCAAGGCTGCCCTGATGAGCCTTTTGGCTCGCCGTCATCGCTTTGAGCCTCGATGATTTGGGAGTATTTGTTTAGTTTTCTGTAAGCCCAGACGATATGCGCGGCTTTTGGATGATCTGATCTTAAAATTTCGTGAAATTCTTCAAATTTAGCGATCGGCAGGAGGTAGCTTAGAAAGGTCGATCTTTTGATCTCGGTCTTTGCGTTGTAAATTTCAGATACGGTTTGCAAAATTCGCCTATTCTTGGTTTTTGTGTGCTAATGATAGCAAAAATTTGCCCGTTCTGGCATTTTTAAGCTAAAAGTAGTAGAATTTTGCAACTTTGATAAAAGGACAAGAATGATACAAACCTGCCTATTTCCGGCTGCCGGATACGGAACGAGATTCTTACCGGCGACAAAATCACTACCAAAAGAGATGTTACCGATCCTGACAAAGCCCTTGGTGCATTACGGAGTCGATGAGGCCTTGGAGGCGGGGATGAACAATATGGCCTTTGTTACGGGACGCGGCAAGCGCGCTTTGGAGGATTATTTTGATATCAGCTACGAACTGGAGCATCAAATAGCCGGCACCAGCAAAGAGCCGCTGCTTGATGACATCAGAAAGCTCATGGACTCATGCACTTTCAGCTTTACCCGCCAAAACGAGATGAGAGGGCTTGGGCATGCTATCTATACGGGCAAGACGCTCGTTCGCGACGAGGCTTTTGGCGTGGTGCTCGCGGACGATCTTTGCGTGAACGACGTAGGCGAGGGCGTGCTCGCGCAGATGGTAAAAATTTATGAAAAATACCGCTGCTCGGTAGTTGCGGTGATGGAAGTGCCAAAAGAGCAGATAAAATCCTACGGCGTGGTGAGCGGCCGCTTCATAGAAGATGATCTCATAATGGTCGATGATATGGTAGAAAAGCCCGATCCTGCCGATGCTCCGACAAATTTAGCCATCATCGGACGATATATATTGACGCCTGATATCTTTAATATATTAGAGCGCACAAAGCCCGGTAAAAACGGCGAAATTCAGATAACGGACGCTCTAAGATCACAGGCTAAAGAGGGCATCGTGATAGCTTATAAATTCAAGGGCAGGCGCTTTGACTGCGGCAGTATAGACGGCTTTGTAGAGGCTACGAATTTCTTTTACGAGCTAAAAAATGGTAGAAAATAGCTTTAAATTCAACTTCACCAAAGAGGAGCTCATCGCCGCTTACGCAAAGCGTATGAACGACGAATACGAAAGCGGCGAGATAGGATATTATCATCTGCCCGATCTTGGCGAGGAGCTGGTGAGTGAAATTTACGCCTACGAAAAAAGCCTACAAGGTATAAAAAACGTCGTGTTAGTAGGCATCGGCGGCAGTTCGCTGGGTGTAAAAGCGCTAAAGTCGATGCTCGGGGCAAAAAAGAGCAAAAGAGAGCTTTATTTCCTAGATAACGTCGATCCAAACAGCTTTGAAAGCGTTGTAAGCACGATAAATTTTGACGAGACGCTTTTTATCATCAGCTCCAAATCGGGCAACACGATCGAGACGATCACGATATTTAAGTGCTTGCTAGATCGCTTTGGCCCAAGCTCTCTTAGCCGAAATTTTTTGATAATCACCGATCCTGGCACGAATTTGCAAAATTTCGCTACTCAAAACGGTATAAAATTTTTCAATATCCCGTCAAATGTGGGCGGCAGATTCAGCGTTTTAAGCGCGATAGGGCTGGCTCCGCTTGCTATCTGCGGATACGACGTGAAGCAGCTTCTAGCCGGGGCGTTAGCTTGCAAGAGGCGATATATCGACGAAAAGGACGCCTCGCTTATCGCGAAAGCCTACCACTACGCCACTCATAGAAGTGCGAGTATAAATGTCGTCTTTAGCTACTGCGACCGATTTTTTGAGTTTAACGACTGGTATGTGCAGCTTTGGGCGGAGAGTCTTGGTAAAAAAAGAGGCTACAAACGTGTAGGCCTCACGCCGGTCGGGCTGGTCGGCAGTCGCGATCAGCACAGCTTTTTACAGCTCATAATGGACGGCGTGAAAGACAAAAGCGTGACATTTATAAAGATAAATGACGCCGGAGTCGATACGAACATACCTGACATCAGCTTACAAGGGCTTGAGGGATGCGACTTTGTGAGCGGGCTTAGCCTAAACAAGCTTTTAAATTTACAATGCGACGCTACTGCGATGGCGCTAGTGCAAGAGGGCGTAAGCGTGGATATCATCACGCTTGATGCGCTTGATGAGTGGCATGCGGGCTGGCTGGTCTTTTACTACGAGCTTTTGACGTCTGCTACCGGCATAATGCTGGGCATAAACACATACGATCAGCCTGGTGTGGAGATCGGTAAACGCATACTAAAAACGATGCTTTTGAAGTAAAATTTAGGATCAAATTTGAAAATTTTTAAAATTTTGATGCTTTTTGCTACGGTGCTGTTCGCCTTTTCTCCACAAAAGCTAGTCACTGACGCCAGGAGCCAGATCGGCGTTACGATCTATTACGATCCCTCATATTCTAGTCTTGCCTATCCGATGGGCGATGTGGAGATCTCAAAAGGTGTGCGCTCCGATGTGCTGGTGCGAGCCTTGAGACTTCAAAATATAGACTTACAAAAGCTGATACATGACGATATGGCTAAAAATTTTAGCTCCTATCCTAAAAAATGGGGTCTAAAAAGAACTGATAAAAACATCGATCATCGCCGTGTGCTAAACATCGCTACATATCTAAAAAGGCGAGGACTTGAGGTGAATGACGCTACTTTCATGCCAGGAGACATACTCACGTGGCAGCTACCGGGTAATCTCCCTCACATCGGCATCGTCTCCGATAAATTTAACGGCTCTACACCGCTTATAATCCACAATATCGGCTCTGGGACGCAAGAGGAAGACATCTTGGATCGCTTTAAGCTGACCGGGCATTTTCGGATAAAATGAGGGAGAAATTTTATTTTTACGACTGTGGCTTTATGCTATACAATGGAATTTGGCTCTTTACTAATAAAGTGTTGATAAATTTTTTAAGCTTCACAAATAGAATGAGCTTGCGACAGAGTGTCTAACGTGTAGCACGAAAATCGCGGTCAGCCTTACGGCTTCCCTGATTTTCGGAGGGCAATGTCGCCGCTCATCCTATTTGACTACGCTTAAATTCCAGGAAACTAACACTTTATCAGAAAGAAGCCGAATTTAAATGACGGCGGGCTTTGCGTATTATTTTGCTAAAAGATTAGAAATTAATAAAATTTTTGGCAAAATTACCGTTTAAAATTTAAAGGAAAATAATGTTAGAAGTTAGAGGTTTGACACAGAGATTTGCCAGTAGCTTGCTGTTTGAAGATGTAAATTTAAAGCTAAATCGCCACAACAGATACGGACTGATCGGTGCGAACGGCGCCGGGAAATCGACATTTTTAAAAATTTTAAGTGGCGAGATAGAGCCTACTAGCGGCGAGATCGTGATAGAAAACGGTCTTCGTGTGGGTGTGCTCGGTCAAGATCAGTTCGCGTTTGAAAATTTCAGCCTAAAAGATGCCGTGCTATATGGCAACAAGCGCCTTTACGACGCGGTCAAAGAAAAAGAAAAGCTTTATGAGAGCCCTGAATTTACAGACGCCATAAACGACCGACTAAGCGAGCTTGAGATGATCACCGCAGAGGAGGATCCCACATACGAATACGAAACCAGGATCGAGAAAATTTTAAGCTCACTGGGACTAAATGAGTTTGATAAGCTTATGAGCGAGCTTGAAAATTCCGAAAAGGTCAAGGTCCTTTTGGCGCAAGTGCTGTTTCCAAAGCCTGATATTTTGTTTTTGGACGAGCCGACGAACAACCTCGACATCGACGCCATCGCATGGCTGGAAAACGAGCTCAATCACCACGAGGGAACGCTTGTAGTTATCAGCCACGATAGGCACTTTTTAAATCGCGTCTGCACGCATATTTTGGATGTGGATTTTAAGAAAATCCGTGAATTTTCGGGTAATTACGACGACTGGTATATGGCGGCGAACCTCATCACCAAACAGCACGAGATGGAGCGCGACAAGAAACTGAAGGAAAAAGAGGAGCTAGAGCGGTTTATCGCGCGCTTTTCGGCAAATGCGAGCAAAGCCAAGCAAGCGACCAGTCGCGCCAAACAGCTTGAAAAGCTGGATATCGCCGAGATCGCAGTATCGAGCAGACGCGATCCTAGCATACTTTTTCGCACGAACCGCGAGATAGGAAACGAGCTTATCGAGATCAAAAATTTAAGCAAGAAATTTGACGATAAAGTCGTCTTTGATGGGCTAAATTTCAAGCTTGAAAAGGGTGATAAGCTCGCCATCATCGGCCATAACGGTGTTGGCAAAAGCACGCTTTGCAAGCTAATAACCGGTGAGCTGGCCCCAGATGGCGGCTCGGTGCATATCGGAGCGACTATCGAGCTGGGGTATTTCGCGCAAGATACCGTAAATAAAATCACCAGCGATCTAAAGCTTTATGAATACTTGCAAGATGCTAAAAACAAGGATATCGACGAGATCAGAAAGTGCCTAGGGCGCATGCTTTTTAGCGGTGCCGAACAGGAAAAGGCCGTGGGCGCTTTAAGTGGTGGCGAGAAGCATCGCGTCAGGCTCGCTCAGCTCATGCTGCATCGTCCAAATTTACTCGTGATGGATGAGCCAAACAACCACCTAGACCTTGAAGCGATCATCGCACTTGGCGAGGCGTTTTATAATTTTAACGGAAGCGTCGTATGCGTGAGCCACGATAGAGAGCTGATCGACGCTTTCGCAAATAGAATTTTGCACTTAAAAGGCGATGGCGAAGTGGTTGATTTTAGAGGCACATACGAAGAATACCGTCAGAATTTAGGACTTGAGGATTAAACTTTCATTTACAATGCCGTTTTGAAAACGGCATTTTCTGCTATAAAATCTCATAAAAGTATCACCTTTGTATCAGAATTTTATCATTTGCTATTTATGAGTGCTAAAATTTAGTTTATTTTGTATTAATACTCTTTAAAATTTAGATGTGAAACTTAAAAAAAATATGAAAATCACAAGATTAGTGTGACTTTTTAGTAATAAAAACGTTACTATTTTATATCTATAATAATTTTTTCGACCAATAATATAAAATATAGCTTAAATTATATTATTAATTGTCTCTAAAAACATTGCTAAACAAGCCTTACCTGAAAAACTTAAACCACAAATTAAAAATTAATCTTTGAAATTAAAAAATAGTTTATAATTCCGATAACAATTTCTTATAAAGGAGAACCATTATGGGTACTAGAAAAGAACACGACTTCATCGGCGAGCTTGAAATCTCTAATGATGTCTATTACGGTGTGCAAACATTCAGAGCACTTGAGAATTTCCATATGAGCGGACGAAAACTAAGCGACTATCCTTATTTTATAAAAGCTTTCGCTCAGATCAAAAAAGCTGCGGCTCTTGCAAACAAAGAAGTCGGCGTTTTAGAGGCTGCTAAAGCAGATGCGATAGCTAAAGCTTGCGATAGACTCATTGCGGGCGAATTTAGAGATCAATTTGTCGTAGATATGATCCAAGGTGGCGCGGGAACCAGCACGAATATGAACGCAAACGAGGTCATCACAAACGTCGCGCTTGAGAGCATGGGGCATAAAAAAGGCGAATATCAATACCTTCATCCAAACGACCACACAAATTTAGGTCAAAGCACGAATGACACTTATCCAAGCTCTATCAAAGTAGCAGCTTACGCTAAACTTACCGATTTGCTTAAAGCTATGGAGCTTTTAAAAAGCGAGCTTGAGGTAAAAGCAAAAGAGTGGAAAGATGTCATCAAAATGGGTAGGACAGAGCTGGAAGACGCCGTTCCTACGACACTTGGCAACACATTTAACGCTTTTGCCACTTACATCAAAAGCGACATCGAAAAGATCACTGCTGCACGCGAGTCAATGAGATATCTAAATATGGGCGCGACTGCGATAGGAACAGGTATCAACTGCCATCCTGACTATAAATTCGTAGTCGAGAAAAAGCTATCTGAGATAACCGGAGTGAAATTTGAAGCTGCGGATGATTTCATCGCAGCTACACAAGATACTGCGGACTTCGTCCATGTAGGCGGTGCACTAAAAACAGCCGCCGTTCGCCTTTCAAAGATAGCAAACGACCTTCGTTTGATGAACTCAGGCCCAAGATGCGGACTTGGCGAGATAAATTTACCTCAAATGCAACCTGGCAGCTCCATTATGCCTGGCAAGGTAAACCCTGTCATCGCCGAAGTCGTAGGTGAGGCTTGCTATGAGGTCATCGGCAACGACGTGACTATCATGCTTTGCAGCGAGCGAGGCGAATTCGAGCTAAACGCGTTTGAACCAGGTATCGCTTATGGACTATTCAACTCTATTTGCATACTTGAAAACGCGATGAAAACGCTAGCTGAAAAAGCCATCAAGAAACTGACTGCAAACCCTGAGGCTTGCCTAAAATCAGTCCTTGGCTCAGTCGGTATCGTCACAGCATTCAACCCGCATATCGGATACGAGAAATCAGCAAGCATCGCTAAAGAGGCGCTTCAAACAGGCAAAGCTGTCGGCGATATCTGCCTTGAGAGAGGCTACTTGTCAAAGGCTCAGATAGATAAAATCCTTGAGCCGAAAAATATGCTAAATCCTAGCATGAGTAAAGACGACATAGGTAAATAAAATTAGTTATAAAATTTAAGGATTTAATTTAAGTTTTATACTGATTGTAATAAAATCCTAATCATAAAAGCATTGAGAGCCGCCCAGCTTTCAATGCTTGAGAGTTTAAAATTTTTAAAATAATTTTTTAAAAGGAGATTCCAATGGATATAATGCTGATTTTACAGATTATAGTCTTGTTTGGAGGTATTTACCTAGGCGTTAGACTAGGAGGTATGGGTATAGGTTACGCCGGTGGTCTTGGCGTTATTATTTTGTCCTTGTGCTTTGGCATGAAGCCGGCAAATTTACCTTGGGACGTCATCTTGATCATCGCGTCTGTCATCTCTGCTATCACAGCTTTACAGGTTGCAGGCGGACTTGATTATTTGGTTCAGGTAGCAGAGAGAATTTTGCGTAAAAATCCAAAACAGATCAACTATCTAGCTCCTGTTGTGACTTACTTATTGACTGTATTTGCAGGCACTGGACACACTGCGTTTTCTATGATACCTGTCATCGTCGAGGTCGCAAAAAGCGAAAATATAAAACCTTCCGCTCCGCTTGCGCTTTCAGTCGTTTCATCTCAGGTAGCGATCACTGCTAGCCCGATATCAGCGGCATTTGTCGCGATGAGCGGTCTATGTGAGCCACTTGGTGTGAATTATCCTATGTTGCTTTTCATCTGCATATCTACTACATTCGTTGGCATGCTCATAACTGCATTCATAGTAAATATGTTTTATGATTTGGACCTTTCAAAAGATCCTATTTATCAAGAAAGACTTGCAAAAGGTCTTGTCAAAGAGATCAAGGGACATGAGGAAAAGGAGCTTTTACCTTATGCAAAACGCTCTGTCGCGATCTTTGGTATCGGCGTTTTAGCCGTCGTCATCTACGCTTTGGCTATCTCAAAGAACGTCGGACTTATCAACCCGGTCATCCTTGGTAGAGATGGTGCGATCATCAGCTTCATGCTTACTATTGGTGCGTTTATCGTTATGCTTTGCAAAGTCGAGACAGGCAAGCTACTTTCAACTAGCACTTTCCAAAGCGGTATGAACGCGTGCATCTGCGTACTTGGTATCGCATGGCTAGGCAGCACGTTTGTCGGCGGACACGTTGATGCGATCAAAGCTGTGGCATCTGAATTCGTAAAACAATATCCATTCGTTTTGGCTGTCGTTTTATACTTTGTTAGTGCACTTCTTTATTCACAAGCTGTTACTACAAAGGTCATGATGCCTGTCGTCGCGCTAGCACTTGGTATGACAAGCCCTGAAAATTCAGGTCAAGTTTGGATACTAGTCGCTTCATTTGCAGCTGTTTCAGGACTATTCGTCCTTCCTACATATCCTACCACTCTTGGTGCGATAGCGATGGACGATACAGGAACGACAAGAGTCGGAAAATTCGTATTCAACCACTCTTTCTTTATACCGGGCACTATAATGGTCGCAGTTTCAGTTGCGTTAGGCTTTATAGTAGCACCTATACTTCTATAAAATTTTGACCGAGATGCTTTCTCGGTCTCTTTCTTTAAATTTTACTTGGCTCTGTTACAACATTTCATTGATTTTCAGATTTCAAGGCAGGAGAATGCGAGCAGCATCCCTGTAAAAACCTTGTGAAGCGACGCTATCATCGCCGATTTTTGCTTCACTTCGTTTGCAACTGCAAAGCAGAAGCAAAGCAAGTATCAATGATTTATTATAACAGAGCCTTTTACTTTAAAATTGTTGATAAAATTTTTGCTTGCAGCTACGAGTGAGCTTTGACTCGCTAGGACATAGTAAAATTTTAAAAGCCAAAATTTCATTAAAAATCCTCCTTTTTGATAGTCTTTATCTCAAAATATAAAATATAAAAATTAAACTTTATATTTAAGCAAATTTTTACCTTATTTTTACGCAAAGATAATAAAATGCCATAAAATATCAAGGAGGGAGAGATGGATAAATCTAGACGAGATTTCCTAAAAATCGGTGCGGGCGCTAGTGCTCTAGCGACCTGTCTTACGCCCGGAAGCCTCGGCGCAGTAGGTGCCGGTGCGCTAAAGGGCAGTGAAAATTTCACACCAAGCTTTTGCGAGATGTGCTCTTCGCGCTGTCCTATCGAGGGTCGCGTGGTCGATGGCAAAAACGTCTTCATACAAGGCAATCACAAAGCAAGCGGGACGGCTACGTCTGTTTGCGCTCGAGGCGGCTCAGGGCACAACCAGCTTTATGACAAAGAGCGTATCGTAAAGCCCCTCATACGCGCAGGCGAGCGAGGTGAGGGCAAGTGGCGCGAGGCCAGCTGGGACGAGGCGCTTGATCTAGTCGCAAAAAAGATGCTCGAGATCAAGGAAAAATACGGAGCCCAGAGTTTTGTCTTCACTGCAAAATCGAGCCAAACTCATAAGCTGATGGTGAATTTCGCCAGCAGCTACGGCTCGCCAAACTGCTTTTCACACTTTTCTTGCTGTCCGATCACGTATCAGATGGTGTGCGAGCATATGTATGGCAAGCCTAAGCTTAAGCGCGACTTTGCAAACGCAAAATACGTTGTGAATTTCGGACACAATCTCTTTGAAGGCATCGTCATCGCCGATGCTAAAAAGCTAGCGAAATTTGCCGACAAAAAGGACACCAAGCTGCTCGTGCTGGATCCTAGATTTAGCGTAGTGGCCTCAAAAGCGGACGAGTGGCTGCCCGTAAAGCCCGGTACCGATATCGCCTTTGTCATGGCGCTTATCAACACTTGGATAAAAAACGGCACATACGATAAGGAATTTATCGATAAATTTACGATCGGCTTTGATAAGGTCGTGGAAAACACCAAAGACACCACGCCGCAGTGGCAAGAGGCGATCACCGGCATACCAGCCGGCACAGTAGAGCGCATAGCGGCTGAAATTTGGGCTGCAGCTCCGCGCGTCATCATTGACTTTGGACACAAGACGACCACGACAAAGGCCGAGTATATGCGAACGCGCGCCATAATGACGGCAAATGCGATGATGGGCAACTGGGAGGTCAAAGGCGGCTTGTTTGGCGGTAAAAACGCAAAGACTTTCAACAAGCTGACCGGAACGAGCGACTTTCCGGAGCTTAAAAATATGGACGAGCCGTTTAAAGTGCCTAAAGTGACACGCCTCGATCACGCAGGAGATAGTGGGAAGCATAAATTCGTCAGCCGCAAACACGGCGTTTTGATGGATATAAACGAGGCGATACTGAGCGAAAAACCTTATCCTATAAAGGGCTGGTTCAACATCCGCTTCAACCACCTAATAAACGTCGCAGGCACCGATAAAAGCGTAGAGGCGCTCAAGAAGCTCGATTTCATCGTGGTTAGCGATATCTATCTAAACGATATGGCTACCTATGCCGACGTCGTTTTGCCGGAGAGCACATATCTCGAGCGCGACGAAGGCATCGAGGATAAGTCGGGCCTCAAGCCAGCATACATGATACGAAATAAAATAGTAGACCCAATAGGCGACACCAAGGACGGCGCAGGCATATTTAGAGAGCTTGCGCGCAGGATGAAGATAGATGAGCTTTACACCTGGAACGACATGCGCGAGTGGCGTATGCAGCAGGTAAAGGGCAATGTCGAGCTCTTAAGTGCGCTAGAAAAAGACGGCTATGTCACGTGGAAAGTGCCTGGAATTTTATTTAGAGAAAAGGCTCTTATCGATAAATTCGTGGAGAAATTTCCAAATGCAGCGCAGTTTGTAGGTGAAAACGGCCTCATGGACGGGCTAGCAAAGCTCGCTACAAAAAGCGGCAAGATCGAGCTTTTTAGCGAGCAGGTCGAGGCGGAATTCCCTGGATATGGCTGTCTAAATACAAAAGATATCGACGTCTTTGACGGGCATGAGCTTTGTTTGATGAGCGGTAAAACGCCGGTACATACAAACGGCCATACTCAAAACGTGCCGTTTTTACACGATCTAATGAGTGAGTCTCCTATCTGGATACATCCAAATACCGCCGCTCGTAAAAATTTAAAAGACGGCGACGAGGTCGTTTTGCAAAACAAATACGGCAAACAAAAAGGCAAGATCATGCTCACTCAAGGTATCAGAGAGGACACGCTGTTTGTTTATCACGGCTTTGGCCACGTGACACCTGGCATGAGCCGCGCAAACGGGATCGGAGTGAATTCCAGCGTTCTTTTGAGCCCCGAGGAGGGGCCGGTGGCCGCTACGATGGTGACAAATGTCGGCGTGGATATACTTAAGGCGTAAAGGGGAGAAAATGAAAAAATACATGATGATACATGATGAAAATTTATGCATAGGCTGTCAGGCGTGCTCTGTGGCTTGCAGGAGCGAAAACGGCGTTCCTAACGGCGTTTATCGCTTGCAGGTGCATTCAAAGATGATCGGGGAATTTCCAAATTTAAAGCTTGACTTCATCCGCCAAAGCTGCGTTATGTGCGAGGATAGCCCTTGCGTGGACGTTTGTCCGACGGGAGCTAGCTTTAAGACGAAAGAGGGCGTCACCTTACTAGATCACCGTATCTGTGTGAGCTGCAAATACTGCATATTAGCCTGTCCTTACGACGCTCGCTTCGTAGAGCCAAAGACAGGCGAGATAGGAAAATGCACGTTTTGCTACGAAAACAGGCTCTCTAAAGATAAGCAGCCTGCCTGCGTCAGCGTCTGTCCGACGGATGCGCTGGTCTTTGGCGATACAAACGATGAAAATTCTGAAATTTCAAAGCTCATGAAAAACAAAAAGGTCTATCTGCCAAAAGCCGAGTTTAAAACTCATCCGCAGCTTGCGATGATAGCCAACCGCAAAGGAGGAAGCCATGAATAACATGTGGGGAAGCATGACTCAATACACTGAAATTTACTGGCCGTGGCCGATAGCCTTGTATCTATTTTTGGCGGGGCTTTCCGCCGGAGTGATGATGGTGGCGATAAAATATAGATGGAAATTTATAAATTTAGCCCAAATTTCAGCCGGCTCTCGCTTTGACGCTTGCTTTAAGGCTGCAGCCATCCTCGCGCCGCTAGCGATCATAACGGGGCTATCGCTTTTAGTGCTTGATCTTGGCAAGCCGCTTAGCTTTTACTGGATACTTTTAAAGTATAATTTCACCTCCGTGATGTCTATCGGCGTCGCGTTGCTTTTAGTCTATACGCCGCTTGCTTGCGTATATTTGCTGGTAGCTTTCGCACCGCAGCTAAAGAGGCTAAATTTCGCCTTACCGAGTAAAATTTCAGATCTGCTGATCGGCTTTGGAGTGGTAAAATTCATCGAAATTTTACTTTTTATCCTGGCTATCGGAGTTGGCGTATATACGGGCTTTTTACTAAGTGCCGTGCATAAAGTGCCGCTTTGGGATACTTGGGTGTTGCCTGTGCTGTTTTTGGTTTCTGGCTTTAGCTCGGGCATCGCAGCCAGTGTGCTTTGCGGCATGATCTTCTTTAAAGAGGACGTAGATAAACACGTAGTTTCAAGCTTACTGAAATTCGATCTTTTTGCGATAGTTTGCGAGATCGCGCTTCTTGGCGTGCTATTTGCTCTGATGTTTAACGGTGGCGAAGTCAGCATGAAGGCGGCAAAAGAGGCACTTAGTGCAAACTACCTGGCGTTTATCTTTTGGATAGGCGTGCTTGGCGTGGGGCTGATTTTACCGATATTAATCGACTTTACTGCGTTAAAAGGACACGCTTTTAAGCCTGCCGTGATAGTTTTTAACACGTTTATTGTAATTTGCGGCGTAATTTTGCTAAGATACTACATAGTTTATGCAGGGCAAATTTTTACGGGGGCTTAAAACTTGAAAATTTTACTTTTAGAGGACGATTTACAATTTTGCGAAAGTGTCTGCGAGTATTTGCAGACACTAGGCTACGATGTCGAATGCGCCAGCGATGGACAGATGGCCTGTGATCTGATAGCTAAGAATTTTTACCATCTTTTTATCCTAGATATCAAGGTGCCATACCTCAGCGGACACGAGGTCATAAAATATATAAAAAGCCTAAATTTAGATACTCCTATAATGATAATGACCTCGCTTGTGGATATAGACGATATGGCGATAGGCTACGAGCTAGGATGTAACGAATACCTAAAAAAGCCTTTCGAGCTTGCCGAGCTGAAATTTCGCGTGGGTGAGCTTATGAGGAAGTATTACAGCGTGGACGATAAAAACATCGTCAAGCTAAACGGAGACTTTGACTTTAACGCGAACAAAAAGACCTTGCATCATAATGGCGAACTGATCGAGCTAAGCGCCAAAGAGATCGAGCTAGTGCAGTGCCTAGTCGCTCATTTAAATACCTATGTCAGCATGGAGGACATCAGAGAGCAAGTTTGGGGCGATAAAGAGATAGACGGTGCCGATATCCGCATGCACGTGCTAAAGATCCGCCAAAAGACCTCAAATGACTTTATCACCTCAAAAAGACGAGTCGGTTACCGCATAGATGCAAAAAAGCTTTAAAGTCCCGATATTAGCGACATTTATCATAATGGCGCTATTTGTCTTTCAAAGCTTCGTCATCTTAAATTTAAGCCAAAAAGATGAGACCTCTAAAAATCTTTTTGGTCTCATAAAACACGAAAAGCGCATAAGGACGCTGTTTTTAGGCAACGAGAGCATGCCAAGCTCGCTTATCTACAAATACGCGATCTACGATCAAAATTTCACCCCTATCGTTTCAAACCTGACAATGAAGCCTAAAGATTTTAAATTCGTAGTGCTGGAACAAAACGGATTTTTATTTTACAAGAGCTTTTTTGTCAAAGACAAGCAGCCATACTACATCGTGATCGCCCAAGAGCAAAGCCACAAAAAGATGCTGTTTTTGACCGCACTCATGCTGACTTTGATACTAACGGCGGTGTCATTTATACTTTATGTCTCCTATCTTGGTAGCGTCAAGCCCTACAAGGACGTGCAAAAATATATGAACAACTTCTTTAACGACGCCATGCACGAGCTAAAAACGCCTCTTGGCGTTGCCGGGATAAATTTAGAGATGCTGGGACTTGAGAACAAATACACCAACCGCATAAAAAACGCGCTCAAGCAGATGCAAATAACCTACGAAGACGTGGAATACTTCATAAAGCGCGGATACATAAAATTCCCAAAAGAGAGGCTGGATCTTGGTATGTATGCGCTTGAGCGAGTCAGGTTTTTAAGAAGCGTCGCCGGGGCTAAACATATAAAACTCATCACCGACATAAAAGACGGCGTATTCGTGCTCATAAGCAAGCTCGCCGCCCAGCGCATCATCGACAACACCATAACCAACGCCATAAAATATAGCCCGCAAGATACGCAAATTTTCATAAATTTAGCTCAAAATAGCGATACGGCCGTGCTTAGCGTGCAGGACTTCGGCGAGGGCATAAAAGACACCAAACGTATCTGGAAACGATACGAGCGCGAAGATGAGGTGCAAGGCGGCTTTGGACTGGGGCTGAATATCGTCTCTGAAATCTGCAAAAAAAATGACATCGCCTATGATGTAAAGAGCGTACCCGGCGAGGGCAGCACATTTTTTTATACGTTTAAAATTTTAAAAGATGTCTCTTGAAATTTAAGTGTAGTCAAATTCGCTTGCTCGCTACTTGCGAGCGAGACATCTTAAAACAGCTCCTCGGCGTGCAGATAGTTTTGCGATATGTTGCGCTCTTTGGTGTCCGTGTTTATGTGAAGCACGTAGTATCCTATCCTCTTTGAGCTAGCGTCGATGAGAGGCACCATGCTAAAATAGTGCGTCTTATACGTGTAAAAATCAGTCTTTTCAAAGTCTATGCCGCGCAAAATTTCGAGGATATTTAAATTCGCGCTGTTTAAATTTTCTATGTAATAGTCTTTTAAAAGATCGTCATTTGGCCCCGGCTTGTGCGAGATGGCTTGGTTTTTGTCAAGCAACACGAAAAGGTCGATGCCTTGCTCTTTGAAAAAATTCCCCAAATGCTCGTAGTTTAGTAAAACCTCGACACTGCCGATGTTTTCGCCCTCGTATGCTACGCTAGAGACCGCACGCATATAAACGCCTGCCACTCCAGCCTCTATGCCGGCGACTGGTTTTTGCTTTTTTATGGCTTGGTTTATCAGATAGCGAAACGACGTCAGCGTGTCGCCAAACTGATTTGTATCCCAGCTTCTTACGTAGCTTTTTAGATCTTTTGTGTGTAGATGAATTTTTATATTGTTATACATCGAGACCGCACTTAGCGTATTTACGATGTTGTTAACATTTTTTATACATTCGTCCCTGTCTAAATTCAGCAGGCATTTTTGTATGCTGTCGTTTTGTCCTAGCAGCACCGCGATCGCCATAGATGAGAGCTTTGCGTCCTCGATATTTTTGTTTAGCTGCTTTATGTGATAGTCAAAAAAGCTCTTCATATTGCTTTGCTGCTGCTCTTGCTCATAAGAGCAGTAGAGATCATAAAGCAGTCCAAATACCAAAAATACGATGAAAACGACTATATAAGCGACCTTGTTTTTCCTAAAATTCAGCAAAATTTATCCTTTAGCTCGGTGGCTAAAATTTTTGCAAACCGCTCAAACTGCGGTAAATTTAGCGAGCTTTCGCGTTGCACCTCACCCCAAACGCTTTGTGGGAAAAATTTATCGTCTTTAAAACGCGCGATGACATGGATATGCACGTGCGGGACGTAGTTACCAAAGCTTGCGATATTGATCTTTGCGGGTTTATAAAATTTCAGCATCGCCCTTTCGGTCATCATCATCGCTTCAAACAGATGCGCGCGTGTCTGCTCGTCGCAGTCGCTAAGCTCTTTAAACGGCTTTTGGGTGAAAATTTTGACCCAAGGTAGCTCGCTAGCCTCTTGCTCTACTTTTATAAATTCGTCTTCATAGATCATTTTGCGTCCTAAATTTGAAATTTCAAACGACCGAGCGCTCTTTTAAAAGCACGTAAAGTTTGATGGTCGAGAGGAAAAACGTAACGATCGCAGGTCCAAGTATGAGCCCCCAAAAGCCAAATGTCGTGATGCCCGCGATCATCGCGAAAAATATTAAAAGCTCGTTGATCTTAGTCGGGATCTTTACTAGTTTGTCGTTTATAAATTTGATCACCAGCGGCTTTAAAAACGTATCGGCGATGACCGAGATCACGATGATCGTATAAAGCGTGATGACGATAGCGCCTGTGGCATTGCCGTTTGCGAGCTCGTAAAGGCTGATAGGCGCCCAGGCTAAGACCCCGCCCACTACCGGTATGAGCGACATGAAGGCAAACAAGATACCCGTCAAAAAGCCGTTGTAGCCGTAGATGATCGTGATGAAGGCGAACAAAAGCCCTTGCAATATCGCGTTTATGATGATAGAGTAAAGCACCACGCTCATCACGTTGGCCATCTCGCTTAGTATAAAGCCGCTCTCGCTCTCTTTCATCGGAAGCGCCTTTTTCATATAGATGACAAGCTCGTTGCCATAAAGGATCGCAAAAAAGAAAAATACGAGGATAAAGGCGACATCGGTGATGAATTTCGCACTTAGTTTGCCTAAATTTGCAAGGTTTGTCAAAATGTTGGCTGTGATTGCTTTGATGTCGACTTGAGCGATGAATTCTTTAAATTTCGGCTCTAAAAACTCGATCGATGAAGGTAGCGCGAAGTCGTAGTTTTTGATGTAATCTATCGTACCCGTTATGTTATTCATATTAAAGGTCGAAGCATATCTGGTAAGCTCGATCACGGCGTATAAAAACGGCGCAATGAAAAGTGTGAATAAAACTGCCGTTGTGAGTGCGGCCGAAAGCGTTTTGCGCTCTTTTGTGAGCTTTAAAAACAGCACGTTTATGTTTGAAGTGGCTACGGCTAAAAGTGCAGCGATGAAGAGATCTAGTAAAAACGGCTTAAACAGATAAATCACGAGCGAGAGCGCCACAAATATAAAGATACCAAAGAAAATTCTGCTGTTACTCACCATCAAAAAGCCCTTTTGTTCGGTTTAGTTTTATTTTAAAAGTTTCGAAGCATTTCTCGCTTGCGATGCGCCCCTTTGCCGTGCGCTCGATAAAGCCGTTTGCCAGCAAATAAGGCTCGATGACATCCTCGACCGTGCCCTCGTCCTCGCTAAGTGCCGCAGCGATAGTGCTAAGGCCTAGCGGGCGGCGTTTGGCGTCAAGTAAAATTTCAAGATATTTTATATCCATCTCGTCAAACCCGAGCGAATTTACGCCAAGTGCGTTTAGCCCCTCTTTTGCGCGTTCGTGAGAGATCATGGCCTCGTCATTGACCTCGGCAAAGTCGCGGATACGTTTTAGCAGCCTTAGCGCTATGCGAGGCGTGGCTCTAGCGCGTTTTGCTATCTCTAGGGCGGCTGCCTTGTCGCACTCCTTGCCAAGCTTTACGGAGGCTATCTGAATGATCCTGCTAAGCTCGGCGGTGCTGTAAAACTGAAGCCTAAAATCCATCCCAAAGCGATCTCGTAGTGGCGCAGAGATCATACCGGCACGCGTCGTAGCGCCGATGAGCGTAAATTTCGGCAGATCGATCTTTATCGTTTGTGCTGCGGGGCCTGAGCCGATGATAATGTCGAGGCGAAAGTCCTCCATCGCAGGGTAAAGCACCTCCTCGATAGCCGGGCTTAGGCGGTGGATCTCATCGATAAAGAGCACGTCGCCCTCTTGTAGGTTCGTTAAGATCGCTGCCAGATCGCCACTTTTTTCTATCATCGGGGCTGCGGTCATTTTTATACTGACAGCCATTTCGTTTGCGATTATGTGCGCGAGCGTGGTCTTACCAAGCCCGGGAGGACCGTAAAAGAGCACGTGATCCAGGCATTCGCCGCGCTTTTTGGCGGCCTTTATGAAAACGTCTAAATTTTGCTTTATCTTTTCCTGTCCGATGTAGTCATCAAAGCTTGAAGGGCGCAAAGATACTTCAAATTCGCTCTCGAAGCTTACTTTTTCGATCTCGACTATCCTGTCCATTTTTATCCTAAATTTTAGTTTTACCTGAATTTACGCTCTATTTTGGCAAAGTGTTTTAAAGCTTCAGCAAGCCCTATTTTTTCACTTCATTATCACTCGCAACGTTCAAGAGTCACCTTGGGCTACGAGTAAGAAGCTCTAAAGCAGACGCGAAGCGCTCGTTAAACACATAAACATTTTTAAAAACAAAGCCTTATTTTAAACTAAAAGGGCTAAATTTAAAGCCATATCTTAAATTTCGCCAGTTTCCAAGCTCTACACGCGCCTTTGCCTTGCAAAATTTATCTAAATTCACGCAAGATCAGCCTTTATACGAAAATTCCTCGCTTGGGAAAATTCTATTTTTGACCTCGTTTGCATATGTTTGCACGCTTTGCCTGACGAGCTCGGCGCCGTTTAGGTATCTTTTGGCAAATTTTGGCTTAAAATCCTCAAAAAACCCGAGCATATCAGACCACACCAAGACCTGCCCGTCCACATCTGCGCCAGAGCCGATGCCGATGACCGGCACGCTCACGCTATCTGAAATCTGCTTTGCGACGCTGTTTATCGTGCCCTCAAGCAAGATAGCAAACGCACCCGCTTGCTCGATCGCTTTGGCCTCATCCATCAGCCTCTTTACCTCGGTTTCATCGCGGCCTTTTATCTTAAACCCGCCCTCAAATTTTGAAAACTGCGGCATGAGCCCGATGTGTCCCATCACGCTTATGCCTTCCTCGCAAAGCCTTTTTATGATCGCCACGTTTTTCATTCCGCCTTCGATCTTTACGGCATCTGCTTCGGTTTGTTTAAAAAATTTCATCGCGTTTTTTAGAGCCGACCTTTCGTCGCTGTAACTGCCAAAAGGCATATCGGCCAGGATAAACGAGCTTTTGGCCCCGGCGCAAACGGCCTTTGTGTGATAAAGCATCATTTCCATCGTGGCGCTTATCGTCTCTTTTTTTAGATGAAAGCTCATATTTAGGCTATCGCCGACTAAAATGATATCGGCATAATCATTGAAAATTTTGGCAAAAAGCGCATCGTAGGCGGTCATCATGACTATCGGCTCGCCTTTTATCTTTTTGTTTTTTATATCGTTTACCGTGAGTTTTTTCTTGTCGTTTGCCATAAAATGCCTCGAAATTTATATAAAAAGTTTTTAATTTTATCAAAATTTTGCTACAATTGCTAGAATTTCTTAGGGGACGTAATGATGGGTATATTAAAAAGGCTGGAGATAGATTATTCGTATGATATAGTTGAAGAATTTCTATCGCACTACTCTTTGATGTGCGATTTGATGGAGCCTTTGATAGTAAATTTAGCTAGAAACGACAAATATAAAAACAATATCCAAGAGCTTTTTAGGATCTTTCATAATATCAAATCCGCCGCCGGTTTCATGCATCTTGATCCTATCCTCAAGCTGACGACGCTTGCAGAGGAGGTCTGCGAAGAGGCTAGAGTCCTAAACGGGCCTGCGAATGATGATTTCATCGACTGGCTCTTGATGGTGAGCGATCAGTTTGAAAAATATAGACAAGATGTCGAGCATGACGCAGAGTATTTTAGCGTCCTTGACCCGCTCATCATAAATATCCCCGAAAAGCTTGACTAAAATTTTAAAAAGTATTACAATAGCCCTCCTTTGATATGGGAGCGACTTGGCTTCGACAGGAGCAGAGTGGCTACGGTGGCATGTCGCTTTGAGCAAAGCGTAAAAAGCTCAAACTAAATTTAAACGCAAATAACGTTAAATTCGCTCCTGCTTACGCTAAAGCTGCGTAAGTTCAGTTGAGCCTCGCCCTTTTGATACTATCTAAGAAAGTCTGCGAGTAACCCCAGATAGAGTAGGCGTGCGTCCTGACGAGGCGTGAGCTGAAATTTCGTCTTAGTTTAGCCGTTCGTTTTGGAAAGTGAGCGTGGCTAGATGAAATTTTCACTTTTGCTAAACATGTAGAGGCTGTGGTTGTTTTGTTTTTGGACAGGGGTTCGATCCCCCTCGCTTCCACCATCTATCATTTTTACAAGATTTCAAAAGCTTTCAAAACCCCATAAAATACGAGCTTTAAACACCTTTTAGCATTTCATAAGATTTCATTGAATATCATACATTTTCAAGAAAATAAGTGTGTTTTTGAGTGTGCAAGAGTAAAACGCTAAATTTTTACACACTCAAAAATAGGATAACCGATCAGGACGGGCTTTACGCAAAATCATAAGCGCAAAAACTAGATTTTGAGTGTGTCAAAAAACAAGCAAATTTAATTTACATACCCAAAAACACACTTACGCACATACACAAAAGGCTAGAAAATGGCGACGTTTGCGAAAGATAGTCAGCTAAAAAATTACGCGCTCAAAGACGGCAAGGCTAGAGAGTGGATTAAGGATATTTCAACTCCATACCTCTATGTTTATGCGACGCAGACCAAAAACGGCGTAAGCAAGACGTTTATCTTTAGATACGCCGACGCCGATCGCAAAACCAATCAAATCATCATAGGCAAGTATCCCAGTATCACGCTAGCCGAAGCAAGAGCTAAAGCGACCGAGCTAAAAAGGCTAAAAGAGAGAGGCGAGGACATCAAAAAAGCCGTGATAGCTCAAAAGGCGGTTAAGTTTGAGGACGTGGCGCGCGAGTGGATAGAAAAAGAGCAGGCAAAAAATACCTCATCGCTTAGCAGAGAGGCGGGGCGGATAAATAACTACCTTATGCCCTATCTCAAAAACGGCGATATTCGCACACTAACGCGCAGGGATTACGCGCAGACGATAGAGCGCATACAAGAAGCCGAGACCAAAAAAGGCATAAGCCACGACACGAGCAAACGCACGTTTAGGCTACTTTGTAAGATTTTAGACTTAGCCGTCAATAAAGGTTACATCGAACATAACCCAACGAGGGATATTATTTTTGCCGATACCTTCAAAACCTCAAAATGCGAGAACTTCAGAGCGATAACAGACCCCGAAAGGCTAGGCGAGCTTTTAAGGGCGATTGACGGCTTTAGAGGCTCAAACAGCACCAAGCAGGCGTTAGTATTCGGCGCGCATACCTTTTTACGTAGCGCGAACGTCAGAGGGCTAAAATGGCGATACGTTAGCTTTGATAATAACCTTATCGTATTTCCCGCTAGCGATATGAAAATGGGCGCAGACTTCGCCGTACCAATCAGCAGGCAAGTAAAAGAGCTTTTAAAAGCTCAATACGAGATAAGGCGGGGCGATTTCGTGTTTCCTAGCGACATAACGAGCCTAAAGCCCTTAAGCGAGAATACGCTCAATTATGCGCTTAAGCGGCTAGGCTTCGGCGATGAAACGGTATTTCACGGGCTAAGGGCGACCGCCTCGACGCTGCTAAACGAAAATATCAAACGACACGGCAAAGACGCGGAAATAATAGAGTTTTGCCTAGACCACAGAGAGCGAAACAAAATAAAATCAATCTACGACAGAAGCCAAAGGCTAGAGGAGCGCGCCGAGCTTATGCAATGGTGGAGCGATTATCTAGACGAAGCGAAAGGGGAATAAATGGCAAATAAAACGCGAAGCAATAGCGCAAAGGGCAAAAATAAGCTAAAGCAAGATTTTTTATTAGATAAGTATATCATAGACCATCAAGATTTTATTGTTGGCGAGGATATTAACGGTAACCCCGTCGATTATTTGCCGTTTTTATCGATAGTTCAGAATTTCGACCTACTGCACGAAAACGGAGGGCAAAAAGACTGCACGATAGTTACGCAAGACATAGAAGCGCATAAATTTTATTTTTATTTCTTACAAGCTTTTTATTATTACGCATTTTGCACAGTATATTTTTCTATTTTTCATTGCGAAACAGACGACCCAGACGCCGAAGGAACAGAACGCGACGACGTCAAGCTAGAGCAAAAATCGCAAATAATAAAAGATTGCGAAGTATTAAAACCTTGCTTTGAATTTTTAGAGCCATTAGCAAAAACAGAGCCTGATTATCGAGAAATAGCCTATTCATTAGGATTTTTATTTTTTTCATACGTTACCAAAGAAATGCACAACATAACCACGCCCCCAATAAATGCCAAAAGGAACATAACCAAAGATGCCCAAACAATAGACGAGTTTAAAAGAATTATCGACATAAAAACATCTATTCCTTTTTATTTAGAAGCTGGAAAAAGTGGCGAGAATATGCACGAATTTAAGCAAGAAATAGAGGAGTATCAAATTTTTAATAAAATACTGAACCAAATTGAAGCGGATATTAAAGGCTTATCAAAGCAAGAAACCCCAAAAATATTGAGTACATACGCATACTACAAAATACCAAACGACAGGGGCAAACTAGAAAAAGCCCTTTATTCGATAAATTCATATTACGGCTTAAATGCGACAGACGAGATTAAATTTTTACTAAGCGAAATCACAAAACTAAAAGACAAGATAACGGCATTTACGCACGAAGCTTTTAACAAAGAAATAGCCGAGCTTTTATCAAAAGAATAATATTTTAAAAATGGCTATTTTTGCTAATCTTGTAAGATTAGCCATTTAAACAAATCCCCTAAAATACGCATTTTTTGCCACTTTAAAAGTTTTACACTCTATTCATTATCAGATAAAATCACTTTATATTTATTCAAGTGCGCACGCGGATAAATAATATCACTCGTAAGGAGTTTTTATTATGAACCCATTAATCACAAAGAACAACACGCTAAGCCCGAAAGAAACGGCGCAGTATTTAGGCATTTCGACCGCTACGTTATGGCGGTTTATGAAGCGCGACGATTTCCCGAAGCCTAAACGCTTAACAGAGCGCACTATCCGCTTTTTAAAGAGCGAGCTAGACGCGTATTTACAAGATAGGAGCGCGTAAGGTGAAAGCTTTTGAAAACGAAACCGAAAAAGGGCTTTATTCAGACTTTGCGCGAATGCTGGGCGAGGTTTATCCAGACGTCTTAAAATCTGCGACAAGCGACGAGCCTAGCGACTACAAAGAGGGATTAAATCAAGGGCTCGCAGTAGCCTTTAATTTATTTCAAGTCCTACACGAACAGCGCAACCAACTCCAAGCACTCCACACCGAAAACCAACGGCTAAGAGAGCGATTTTTTCAAAGGAGCGCGCGATGAGTAAGCTAGTATTTATGCCTAGCAAACTTTGCTTTAGTGCGGGCGATGAGGTTATGCTAAAGGCTTTTAAAAAGCATTTGCATACCTACAAGGTGGCAAGCTTAGAGGGCGTAGCTCAACCTTTGCTAGATTGCGCTTACGATTTATTCCACATAGTGCAGACACAAAGCAGGAGCATAAAAGAGCTAGAGATAAAAGCCGGCATAAGAGAGGAGAGCGACAGATGATACGAAGCAGACATAAAACAGCATTAATAAAAATGATGTGGGACGGAACGGAAATAACCGCAGGGCGAGTATTTGGCATAAGTAACGCAAATCAGTATTTAGTAGAGCTTTTTAGAGAAAAAATCGTTAAATTTAGGTGGTGCACGGACGCGAACGATCCTAAAAGGCGGTTTAAATTATGGCGTATCGACGATTTCCAAAAAGCTAAAAGATATTTAGAGGGTAAAATATGAGCGCAATAGTAGCATTTAACAATCTAAATTTAGAGATTTTAGAATATGGCGATACGTGGAGCTTATCAAATAAGCAAGTAGCGCAAGCCTTCGGAGTTAGTGAGGAGGCCGTCCGCTCACAAAAAGCTAAAAATGCGCCTCAATTAGCAGAGGATTAATTTAAAAATTTCTAGGGGGCGGTTAGTGTCAAGCGATCCGCCCTCTTTGGATTGTAAAACGTGGAAATTCTACCTCAAATTACCCAAATACTAGCTGAAACGCCTAGCATAGCCATAGACACCATACGCGCGAGTTTCCTAAAAAATAGAATAACGCGCAAGCACTACACCAAAATAGAGCTGCTTAAAAGCATAGCCAAAAATCACGGCTTGAAGTGGCGCAAAATGCGAGACGCCAAAGAGATAAAAATATCCAATCGCTACGAGTTTCGAGGGCTAAAAATAACCGAGCTTTACGAACTCGAAAATCTAAGCATATTCTACGCCACTACAAAAGCCGCGAGCGAGTGCAGGCAGCGCACCGTGATTGAGTTTTACGGGCTAAAGCAGTATCACAAGCCCGCCCCGCCCTTTGACCTCGTAGTGGAGCTTTTAGGCGCGGTTAATAACGTCTCTAGTATTGATTTGTGTTTTGATAGAGCAAAGCCCTTTAACCTGGACGCATTTGAGATAGTCCAATATGATAACACCGCATATCTAAAGCAAAATTTAGGCGTTTTAGAGCGCGTCTATTTCTACGACAAGGCATTAAAAAATAATCTAAATTTGCCATTGTATCGCGCAGAGGCTACCGCTCCGATAGTTGATTTAAACAAGCCTGCGTTACTACCTAGAGCCGAACGCCTGGAGCTACAACTACGCCAAGCCGTCCGCGATTTTTCGCAAATAATCGACATCGCTACCAAACCGCACCCGCCAAAGCTCGCATACAAGGCAAAGAATAACAAAAGAGAGCTAGGGGCGTGATAACCGCTGATAGCTTATGAAACTATTATTAAGCCCGTTTTACGTAAAATAGCGCGGTAAATTTCAAAAGGGCTAATATGGACTTGATAGGGCTATTTTCAGAAAAAAGATTAAAAGATTATGAGAGTGAAGCAAAGCATAGGGATAATTTTTTACTTATGCAAAGATTAGCGCCCAAGCTGGGTATTGTCGAGATTATCACGCGCAATAAGACCGCACGCCTGCTAAGTATCGACGACGACACGTTTGTCTCGCGTCAAACTTTGGGCTACTGGGTTACATTAATAAACGTGATGAAGCTACATAATAAACTGGTGGATTTGTCGGCAATTGATTTTCGTAAATATTCAAAATTTAATAAGCACGGTAAAAGCTCAATGCCTAATTTTCAAAAAGTTAAAATTTGTTATTCTCTTATACTCACGATAAGAAACCGCGCTTTTCACTTTGAAAACCTTTACAAACTAAATGAATACGGCGCGCCGAGAATATCGACAAGGCTAAACGATAAGATAGTGGGGGTTGTGCCTGATATGCTAGAGACCTTTATTGATGATGTTTTAGATTGTTTGGATAGTGAGATAATGGAATATTTACAAGGAGGGCTTTAAAGCACCCTCAGTGAATTTCTTTGTGTAAGTGAAGTGGGCGCGATAAGTGCGCCCTCGAATTTCGCCGTAATTATACAGCCCATTTTTAAACAAGTCAAGCAAAATAATTCTATCTGCTATCCAATAACAACTTATGCGCACGTAACGCACCGTAACGTTACATTGTAACGCCTGAACCTCATCGCATATTTATTCCGCCAAATTTGCCACCAAACCTACCCAAACCTTAAGCCATTTTCTGCCCTTTTCATTTACTTTAAGAAATGCTAAAACGTGTATCGCTTTTCGTTGTCACTCGTTATCAAAATGCAAGGCGGCTAAAATAAAATTTCCATAAGCCAAACAAAGCGCAAACAAGCACACAGACGGAGCTAGCTCACACTTACACAGAGAGCGAAAAAACGCGTTTTAAGTTTCAGACCCCCTTAGTGAATGATACCTCATTTACCCCCATTCTCTTTTCATTAACCCTTTTTATCACACTTTCCTTAAGCCTCACGCGAGGTCTAGCGAGCGAGTGAAACAAGCGAGCGGGGGATAAAATCAAATAGTAGCCATAAGTGCAAAAATCACAGCTTACAATCAATAAAAGGAGCTTGGCTCATACAAAGACATCAAAAAGAGTTAAAATCAAACAGAGGGCTTTATTTTGCGTTTAAGTGCGTATTGTTAATTTTTGATGTATTTTCTAACAAATAAAAGGCGATATGTTAAAAAAGCGAGAGAATTTTAACCTTTTAGATGAATACGCCCCGCCCCTCAAAGGGCGGAGGCGGATAGCTTGACGCGATCAAAAGCTTTTTAGCTCAGCCCGTGCGCTTAATTTTCGGCTTACGTAGCAATGCCTTTAAATGCGAGCTTTGTCCGTCTCCTTAAAAATAAGGCATCGAGCCGAGCCCATAAAATCGTCATTCCACAAAAAAGGGAAAACCCAACCGACGCAATTTTGCGTCCGTTAAAGCTGTGTGAGTTTAATTCATAGAGCTAAAAGCATTTTTGCGCTGAGTGGGTAGGGGATTAGTGGCGATGAGGTTAAAGGTCTTTAGTTAATTCTTTGATCTTTTCGTAGCGTGTGGATTTTTCGTAATTTTCAAACCAGCTTTTAAGCCAAGACGGGTAAGGCTTTGTGCCCCCATTCCAGCCGTTTACTGTATTGTAAGGCATTGATACTAATTCCGCCAAGTCTTTTTTGCTAATATTTAATTTTTGTAAAAACCCGTCAAATTCTTTTTTATCCATTTTAACCCTTTTTAATGCCGTAATAATATCATAATAACATTAAAAAAGCAAAAATAAAGTTTAATTGATACTTTTTTAATAATCACATAAGTATCAGAATGATACTATTACAAAATAAAATAAGTCATTTTAACTTTTAAAGGAGACCCAATGCAATTAACATTTGACATAGCCGACGAGATACCGAGCGCACTAAACAACATTAGCACGTTAGTATTAGCCTTGCCGCACCTTCAAAAGGCTACAAATATGAATAGTGACGTGATGATAAATGTAGGCTATTTTTTAAGTGGCGTTATTGATGATATTGCAGAGGCTGTAAGCCAATATGCAGAAAAAAAGCTAACCGAGAAAAGAGAGGAGATAAAGAAATGCTAATACTAGCCAACCCGGACAGACCGGCAAGCAAAGAGAGCTTTAACGCCCTAATCAGGCAAAACAACGGTGGTAGCGATGAGGTAAGTGAGCAAATAATATACAACGTGGGCTATTTAGTCTATTGTAGCAATATTTACGCACTAAGACAGCTAAAAGGCTATCAGGATAAAATCCAAAGCCTGCTAGCCGATAAGATGACACTACAAAGCAGACTAAGCGAGCTAGAGCAAGCTTACCGCACTGCGTCAGATAAATGGGCTGAAGTATCGGACGAAGCATACGAGCTAGAGCAGGAATTAATCAAACTAAAAAGCAAGCAGAACCACAAGGTCATACATTTGGCATAGCGATCTAAATCAAAGGGGTTTAATCGCCCCCCCATAAGTCTATTTTTAACGGAGCTTTAAAAAATGAACACTCAAAGAACACTTAAACCCCGATTTACACGGCTTAAGGCGTATTTAAAGGCAAAAACAACGAACAAACGGCGAACGCAAGCCGAACGCCCATTTTAGCGATATGCCATAATCAAAATATGGAAACCTCAACGCTAAACACAGCCTTAGACCTTAAGCCTCTAGACGCTTTTTATGCTACGTTGGATAGACTTTATCCCGATTGGGAACAAAGAGACGATCATTTCTATTTGACCGAGCTATCGTTTTTAATCCGCGAGGTATTTAACAGCCCCTACACGGACGAAACACTAATAAACAACCTAAGGCAAAGCGAGGTTAAAAAATACCAAACCGAACTAAAGGCGATACTAAACACACCTAAAGAAGCTTTAGATTGGATATTAAAACACAGAATGAGCGAAAATAGGCGCAAGATGTGCGAAACGAAGTATTTAAAAAAGGCAAACGATGGCAAAAATAACAGATGAGACGTAGGAGCTAATATTAGCCGAGCACAAGACGGGCAAATTTAGCCAAAGAGAGCTAGCCAAAAAGCATAATGTATCAAAGGCAATGATTGCAAATTTAACAAGCGGATTAAGACCAAAAAATGACCACTTAGTTGAAGCTCAAATATCGTTATTGTCAGCAAAGCAACGCCTAAGCGAAGCAGAAATGACCGCCATAATGACCGCTGCAAAAGTTGCCAGCTAATCATCGATAAAATCGTATCTGATAAATAAAAGTTTCCAAACAAAAGTAAAAGCCTTTTTTACTCACTTGCAGGCTTGCCAAGCAACGAAAGCATACAAAGACAGCTAAGAAAAGATGAGGCGCAATTTACCAAGCTTTTAAGTATCTATGAGAGCGAAGACAAGCACGGCAATAAGCAATACAACGTTTTAGAGCTTGCTTACGATCTCTTTGACCTATTAAAAGACAACACCAAGCTTTACAAAAGACTAGCCAAAAAGACGGGGATAATCTAAACTATCAAAGGCAGGACTAAATTTTAAGCTCGTTACCATTGTCAGTTTTGACGCGCTCGAGCATAGTTTTAAAGACAATGGATTGACCCCGCCCGATTTGTCAGGGGGGGGGGGCAAAATGAGCGCTACAAGGTTAATAAAAGCACGATTTGCCAGTATGGCACGCAGACAAAGCAAACGAAAATGAGCGCTTATAACGCTCGCTATTTTCTATCGAGCAAGACAGAAATTAAGACAGACTATAAGCAGGCTTATTTTCTTTACACACGGACAGAAATTAGACAAGGTTATAACGCTTGCTATTTTCTCTGTTTATTAAAATTTAGATTTTTTGATACACAAATTATTTTGTATATAAAATTTAACTCTCTATAAGCAGGGATAAATTTAATCCAAGTTGTGCTAAACTAAGCTAAACTAAATCAAAGGGTCTAAAATGCAGACACTTACGATCACAACCGATAGTGCGGATTTTATCATTAAGGCAAAAGAGATATTAAAAACGCTTGCTAAATTTGACGGCGTCAAAATGAGCCTAGAATATGAAGCGGGTTATCAGTCAAGATTTGGCGAATATGAAGCAGACTACGAAGCCATTAAACGCGGAGAGCTTGAAACATATCCGCTTGAAAGTTTGCACGATGAGGTGGCAAAGTGGTAATCAAACGCACGCAGCGATTTGACAAAGAGCTAAAAGCAGTGTTTGACTACATAGCAAAAGACAGCCACGCACGGGCGCAAAGCTTTACTAATCGCTTGCTTGATACCGCTCAGCTGTTAAGCGATAATCCAAGCTTAGGGCGCAAAATATCAGACGATAAACGCGAGCTAATCATAAAAGGCTACGTAATCCCCTATGCTATCATCGGCGAGGCTATTTACTTGCTAGGTATTTACAACGCCAACGAGTGGCAAGCGTGAAACAAATAAAAACGGTTTTTATTTCACAAACAAAGCTTAATTAAGTTTCGAGCTAAAAAAGCCGTGAAACATACCCTATTCTTAAGAAAATTTAGCCGTTTAAGCGTTTGAAACTTAAAAACGACAAATGCTTAAATCACAAAGTGCCTATTTTAGGGCATATCTGCATTTTTGTATTGAAAACCAAACTTTTCATTACCTATTTTTTACCGCAGAATAGCTTAAATTTTTTATTACATCGTAAAATAGCTCGGATGTGTTTTTAAGTGTGTAAAAATTGGCTTTATTTTTTAATAAAATACGATAAAAACGATATTTAAAGCAAAATTTCGAACAACCTCGCTTCCACCATTTCTTAGAAATCTCACTTGGTCTTACTTTGAAATCTAAATTTTATTATCCCGCTTTCAAGAGTTACTTTTCTACACATTAATATAAATAAAATTTTAATACAGCAAAACAAAATCGTGACATTTTTTGAAAATGACAATCAAATACAATCGATATAAAAAGATATACTTAGACCTCATCTTGCCGTTAGAATTTTAAATTTTAAAATACCCGAAGAGATTTAAATTGATTTGCCTTGTCATAAATTAAAAAAATTAATTAATTTAAATAAGCTGTAAATAAGTTTCTCATCGTTAAGATACGCGCAAAAATGTAACTTTAAGATTGTGAGGAGAGAAGATGAATCGACGAGATTTCATAAAATCAGCCGCTGTTAGCGCCGCTTGTGCTGGTGCAGGCATCGCTATACCTGCAAATTTATCGGCGGCGAGCGAAGCTGAAAAGGGCTGGCGCTGGGACAAAGCGGCTTGCCGTTTCTGTGGGACGGGCTGTGGTATCATGGTCGCCACGAAAGAGGGCAAGATAGTAGCCGTTAAGGGCGACCCAGAAGCGCCGGTAAATCGTGGACTAAACTGTATAAAGGGCTATTTTAATGCCAAGATCATGTATGGCGAGGACAGGATCACGCACCCGCTTTTACGCGTAAATGAAAAGGGCGAGTTCGACAAAAAAGGTAAATTTAAGCAAGTAAGCTGGAAGCAAGCCTTTGACGTGATGGAGGCTCAGTTCAGAAAGACTTATAACGAGCTTGGACCTCATGGAGTGGGCGTTTTGGGCTCGGGACAATACACCATCCCTGAAGGCTATGTAGCCTCTAAGATGATGAAAGCTGGCTTTAGAAGCAACAGTATCGATCCAAATGCTAGACACTGTATGGCAAGCGCAGTTGCAGGATTTATGCAAGTTTTTGGTATAGACGAGCCATCGGGTTGTTTTGACGACATAGAGCTAACGGACACTATCGTAGCTTGGGGTGCAAATATGGCCGAGATGCACCCGATCTTGTGGGCCAGGGTAAGTGACAGAAAGCTTAGCGATCCCGATAAAGTAAAGGTTGTAAATTTAAGTACCTATTCGACCAGGACTTCAAATTTGGCCGATATCGAGATTATTTTCTCTCCGTCTGCGGACCTTGCGATCTGGAACTACATCGCTCATGAGATCGTTTATAACCACCCTGAAATGATAGACGAGGAATTTGTTAAAAACCATTGTGTGTTTACGACCGGACCTGTGGATATCGGATACGGACTGCGCCCTGACATAAAACATAAAAAATATGATCAAAGCGAACTAGATACCGCTGCGACAGAAAAATCAAAAGTACTTAGTGAGGCAGAGGGCGTGACTTTGTCTTACCTAGGGCTAAAAGCCGGCGATACGATGGAAAATAAAAATACAGCCACAGCCGGCAATCACTGGCACATAAGCTTTGAAGAATTTAAAAAAGCCCTTGCGCCTTATACGCTGGAATTTACCGCTAAGGTCGCAAAGGGCGATCCAAACGAAGATATAGAGGAATTTAAAGGCAAGCTAAAGGCTCTAGCCGATCTTTACATCGAGAAAAACCGCAAGGTCGTGAGCTTTTGGACCATGGGCTTCAACCAACATCAGCGTGGCACCTGGGTAAATGAGCAAGCTTATATGGTGCATTTTTTACTTGGCAAGCAAGCCCTCCCTGGCTCTGGAGCCTTTTCTCTCACCGGTCAGCCAAGCGCGTGCGGTACGGCTCGCGAGGTAGGAACATTCATTAACCGCTTGCCTGCTGATATGGTGGTGAATAATCCAAAACATAGAGAAATCTCAGAAAAAATTTGGAAGCTTCCAGCAGGAACGCTAAACGGCGTGCCGGGCTCTCACTACGTAAAAATGATGCGCGATCTAGAAGACGGCAAAGTGAAATTCATCTGGGTTCAGGTAAATAATCCTTGGCAAAATACCGCAAATGCAAACCACTGGATCAAGGCTGCTCGCGAGATGGACAACTTCATCGTCGTGAGCGATCCGTATCCTGGTATCTCGGCAAAGGTCGCCGACCTCATCTTGCCTACCGCGATGATATATGAAAAATGGGGAGCATACGGCAATGCCGAGCGCAGGACGCAGCACTGGAGACAGCAAGTGCTGCCTGTGGGCGAAGCGATGCCTGATATCTGGCAGATGCTGGAATTTAGCAAACGCTTCAAGCTAAAAGACGTCTGGGGCGAGAAAAAGCTAAACGACAAGGTGACTCTGCCAAGCGTCTTGGACGCTGCAAAAGCCATGGGATACAGCGAAGAGGATACGCTGTTTGACGTGCTTTTCGCAAACGAGGAGGCAAAGAGCTATCCTGCAAACGATCCTATAATGGAAAATTTTGACAACACGGAAGTCTTTGGCGACAAGCGAGGAGTCATCGGCTCGGATGGTAAAGAATTTAAAGGATATGGCTTTTTCGTTCATAAATACCTTTGGGAAGAATACCGAAAATTTGGTCTCGGACACGGACACGACCTGGCTGATTTTGACACCTATCACAGGGTGCGCGGGCTTAGATGGCCGGTCGTCGATGGCAAAGAGACGCAGTGGAGGTTTAATACCAAATTCGATCCTTACGCTAAAAAGGCCGCTCCAAACGATAAATTCGCATTTTACGGCAACAAGGCCGCAGCCCTTCCAAGTGGCGATCTAAAAGGCGTGACCGACAAAGAAAAAACTCCGCTTACGAACAAAGCTAAAATTTTCTTCCGCCCTTATATGGATCCTTGCGAGATGCCAAGCAGCGAATATCCGTTTTGGCTATGCACCGGCCGCGTGCTCGAGCACTGGCACTCAGGCACGATGACTATGCGTGTTCCTGAGCTTTATAGGGCCGTTCCCGAGGCGCTTTGCTATATGCACGAGGAGGATGCTACAAAGCTTGGCGTGCTTCAAAACGAGATCGTCTGGATCGAGTCTCGCCGCGGCAAGGTCAAAGCCCGCGTGGATCTAAAAGGCAGGAACAAGCCGCCTGTCGGGCTCATCTACGTGCCATGGTTCGATGAGAACGTGTTTATAAACAAAGTCACGCTTGATTCGACCTGCCCGATCTCTAAAGAGACAGATTATAAAAAGTGTGCGGTTAAAATTTACAAGGCTTGATCTTGCAAAATTTAGATTTAAAAAATAGACGCGAAGTACTGAAATTTGGGCTCAAGGCCTTGGCCCTGGCGGCTGGAGGCGGCTTTGTTTGGAGACAAGCCACACAAGCGGCCCCTTTGGTACTTCTTCGCCCACCGGCAGCCAAACCTGAAAAAGAATTTATCGCAAGCTGCATACGTTGCGGTCTTTGCGTGCAGGCCTGTCCGTTCGATACTCTAAGCCTAGCCAAGCTTGGCGATGGCATAAGTGCGGGCACGCCGTTTTTCAGGCCGCGTGAAATTCCATGCTATATGTGCGAGGATATCCCGTGCGTGCCGGTTTGCCCGACCGGGGCGCTAGATGTAAATTTAGTCAGCACTGACGGCAAGCTCGATATAGAAAAGGCCAAAATGGGCGTCGCAGTCGTGGATATGAAAAACTGCGTGGCTTATTGGGGCATACAATGTGACGCTTGCTACCGAGCCTGTCCGCTACTGGATAAAGCTCTTTACCTCGAGTATAAGCGCAACGAACGCACGCAAAAGCACGCATTTTTGCTGCCGATCGTAGATAGCGACGTCTGTACGGGGTGCGGGGTATGCGAGCGCGCCTGTATCACGCAAAAGCCCGCCATCGTGGTCTTAAACCGCGAGGTGGCTCTAGGCGCGGTGGGCGATAACTACGTAAAAGGCTGGGTCAAAGAGGACGAGCGCCGCGTCGATGAGGCCGATAGTACGATAAAGCTTGACAGTAAAAAAGCGACTGATTATCTAAACGGCGGGGAGTTGTGATGAAATTTCTTATTTTACGTAGGATCACGCAGATATCGATCTTGGTGCTGTTTGTCATCGCAAATTTCTACGGCGTTAAAATTTTAAGCGGCGATCTAAGCTCGTCAATCGTTTTTGGCAAAGTGCCTTTAAGCGACCCGTTCGCGGTTTTGCAGATTTTCATCGCAGGCCTTAGCGTAAGCGTAAATGCCGTGATCGGCGCGCTCATCGTCTTTGCCTTTTACGCTATTATAGCGCCTCGCGTCTTTTGCTCGTGGGTTTGCCCGGTAAATTTACTGACCGATATCGCCTTTAAACTGAAAAACAAATTTGGCTTTAAGGGCGAGCGGATGCTCATAATGAGTAAAAATTTACGCTATTTCATGCTCGTGCTAAGCCTCGTGCTATCCTTTATGCTGGCTCAGCCGGCGTTTGAGGCGATAAGCTACATCGGTATCATCCAGCGCGGCGTGATCTTTGGCGCTAGCAGCGCTATCGGCGTGGCTATCGGCATCATCGCCTTTGACGTGTTCGTAGCGGGACGCGGCATCTGCGGACATCTTTGCCCGCTCGGAGCGTTTTGGGCGCTAGCGTCTAAATTTTCGCTCATTCGCGTGAGACACGACGAAGAGGCCTGCACCAAATGTATGAAATGCAAGCTGGTTTGCCCCGAGGTGCAGGTATTAGGCCTCATAGGCAAACAAAGCGGCTTTGTAAGCTCTAGCGAGTGCATAAGCTGCGGACGCTGCATAGATGTATGCGGTGACGAGGCTTTGAAATTTAGTATTAGAAATTTAAGGAGAGAAAAATGAAAATGAAAACAACGGTGCTGTTGGCGCTTGTAGCGGCATTTCTAGCTGCCTGTGCTGTTT
The DNA here is from genome assembly GCF_000287855.1 of Campylobacter sp. FOBRC14. Classification (NCBI taxonomy): domain Bacteria; kingdom Pseudomonadati; phylum Campylobacterota; class Epsilonproteobacteria; order Campylobacterales; family Campylobacteraceae; genus Campylobacter; species Campylobacter sp. FOBRC14. The sequence goes on from NZ_ALJJ01000012.1 coordinate 51,161, forward strand.
CAGGCAGTAAACTCAGCGATAGCCAAATGGGCTTTAGGCATATCGACTTGCTTGACGAGAGCAACGTCACGCTAAAAGACATCAACTACACAAAAGAGCCTGCGGGCATGGCAAAGAGATTTGACCGATCGTTCGAGAACGCTCCGCCGTTCATCCCGCACGATACCGAGGGGCTAGTGCCTATAACCAAGGATCTAAATATGTGCGTGACCTGCCACATGCCTGAATTTGCCAAAGATAGCGGCGCTACGCCGATTCCTGCATCGCATCTTTATGATATAAGAAACAAAAAAGATTTAGCCGGACAGCTTGATGACGAGCGTTACGTCTGCACGACTTGTCACGTCGAGCAACAAAGCGGTATAACGCAGCTTGTTGGAAATAAATTCAAGCCCGAATTTCGCGATTCAAACGGCTCTCACAAGTCAAATTTACTAGACGTGCTAAACGACGGCGTCAAATGATACAAACCAGGCGCGAGCTTTTCAATAAAATTTTGGGTGCGGGCAAAACCGCTCCCAAAGCGATCACTCCTCCATATTTTAGCGGAGAATTTGACTGCACGCTTTGCGATGCGCCTTGTGTGGGTGCGTGCGAACGAGAGCTTCTTAGCTTTGAAGAGGACAAGGTGGTCTTTAAAGTTAAAAAGCTTGGCTGCAATTTTTGCGAGGCGTGTGCGGTCGCTTGCGAGCAGGCAGGGCGTAAGAGTCTTGGGCTAAATTTCGCGAAATTTATAAACGCCAAGGTGAGTATCGAGGTAAATTCCTGCCTCGCGTGGAACGACACGATCTGCTACAACTGCCAAGACGCGTGTAAATTTAGAGCGATCGATTTTTTAGGCGTGTTTCGCCCGATGATAAACGAGCGCTGCACGGGATGTGGCGAGTGTCTTGACGTTTGTTTTAAAAATTCACTGAAAATGGAGGCGCTGTGAGGGCGATATTTTTGATTTTGTGGCTGTTAAATTTTGCCTTTGCTCAGGTCATAAGCGAGCCTTTTAAGGTAGTGAGTGCTAGCGCAAACGTGCTTGGCACGACGCTGATCGGCGATAAGCTTTATATCGCTACTGACGGCGGCACGGTCGAGATTTATAGCATAAATGACGGGAATTTTAGCGAGATCATAAAATTTGACGACATCAAAAGCTACGTCAGCGACCACGAGAGGCCTAAAATTTTAAGTGTCGACGAGATGAACGGCAAAATTTTGATGCTTAGCGAGGCCGATTTTGGTGCTAGGACGCTTTATCTAAAAGACGAGGGCGGACTAAGGCCCTATAAACTAAAAAACCAAGCCATTAAAAAGGCTCTGTTTTTAGATGAAAATGTCGTAGTTTTGGGCTCTATCAGTAATGAAATTTATTTCATGCGGCTAAATGACGGTGAAATTTTTGAGAGCTTTAAAATTTCGACCGCGATGCTTTCAGATATGGAGCTTAGCGAGGATAGGAACACGCTTGCTATCGGATGCGAGAGTGGCAAGGTCTATTTTTATGACATCGCAACCAAAAAAATGAAACAAATGCTTGACATCCACACTGATAATATTTATGACATATCCTACAAAAACGGCGCGCTGATAACGGGCGGCACGGACAGGATAGTGGGCGTCTTTAGCGGCGGGACGCTAAAAAAGATAGACGCGGGATTTTTAGTGTATGGCGTAGGACTTAGCAAAGATGGCAAAATAGGCGCATACATGAGCGATGAGATGAGCGATGTCAGCCTCATAGATATGGCGACGCTTAAAAATTTAGCGATGCTAAAAACGGAGCAAAGCACGATAAACAGCATCGTTTTTATCGGTGATGATGAGATCGTCACGAGCGCGTATGAGAAAAATTTGCTATTTTGGAGGATAAAATGAATATCTCAAGCCTTATAATCTACCTGAAAGATAGCTCGAAAAATGCCGCTGTGCAGCAAAATTTGGGCGAATTTAAAGAGTGCGAGATAGCCGCCGCTCAAGATGACAAGATAGTCGTGGTCGTAAGCGCAAAAGATATCGACGATGAGATACGAATCTTTAAAAATATCGAGGCGATAGAGGGCGTAGTCGGCGTAGCGATGGTATATAGCTACCAAGAGGACGCCTACGATAACAAGCAAAAGCTGCAAATGCAGGGCAGGATAAGCGAAATTTTGACAAACGACGATATAAAAGCCGAGGATATAACATACGGCGGCAGCGTGAAGCATAAGGTCAAATAAATATTTAAGGGCAAATTCGTTTTGCCTTTGCCTGCATTTATAAAATTTCGGATTTATACGAAGATCACACCTTTTATTAATTACTTATTTTTTGGCTCTGTTAAAACATAGCGTTTATGTGCTTTGCAGTCTTGTTTAGTTAAAGCGCTATGCCTTGAAAGAGTCTTTTATTTTAAATATATAAAGCTGCTAAATTTAGCTATATTCCCATATATATCGATATTTTATAGAGATATCTTGGCATCAAGATAATATTTCGCTATCATCTCACAAAAATTTTAAAGGTCAAAAATGAGAAGCGATTTTTATACGTTTTATCTATATTTTAAAAACGCCAAGATCCTTGAAAGGGAGCTTGCGGAGCTATTTTCGAGCTATGGACTCAGTTTTAGCGAGTTTGGAACGTTGGAGGCTTTAAAAGCGTTTAAAAAAAGCTCGGTGCAAATGGTGGCGAAACGTATATTGATCACCAGCGGAACGATAACGCACACTATAAATTCTCTCTTAAAAAAGGGGCTCATCACCAGACAGATGTCTGCCAAGGATAACCGAGTCTTTTACCTCTTGCTGACGCAAAAAGGGACCGAGCTAATAGACGAGCTAATGATGAAGCACGATGAGGTCACGAGTAAATTTTTCGAGCCTTTGAGCGGGCGAGAAAGAGTGGATTTGTTTTCATTACTGAAAAAAATATATAAAAATAAGGAGAAAAAATGAGAAAAATAGAGTCGGTTTATGCGCCGCATGAGACGCATTGGGTCGGGAACGGATTTAGAGTACATAACTTCATACCAAGCGGCTTTGGGCTGGATATGAAACGTATAGATCCTTTCATTTTGCTTGATTATAACGCCAAAATGAGCGTTTCGCCAAGCGATACTGCTCGTGGAGTCGGAGCTCATCCTTATAGGGGCTTTGAGACCGTCACTATAGCCTATGAGGGTAAGGTTGAGCACCACGATAGCTTTGGCGGTGGCGGCGTCATCGGCACGGGCGATGTGCAGTGGATGAGTGCTGCTAGCGGAGTGCTGCATAAGGAATTTTACGAGAGCGGATTTAATAAAACTGGTGGCGATTTTTGCATGGTGCAGCTTTGGGTAAATTTAGCGAGTGAATTTAAGATGAGTGAGCCCAAATATCAAGCTATAACGAACGATAAAATGGGCGTTTACGACCTTAGTGATGGCGGACGTATCGAGGTCATTGCAGGAGAATATAAAGGCGTCAAGGGAGCGGCCAGGACATATTCGCCCGTGCATTTGATGAACGCAAAGCTAAAAAGCGACTAAAGCGCGAAATTTAGCTTCAAGGAGCATTTTAATACCGCACTTTTAGTCGTAAAAGGCGCTGTAATCGTAAATGAGAACGAGAGCGTATCACAAGACAACCTCGCACTCTTTGAAAACAATGGCACGGACTTTAGCATAAGGGCGCTTGAGGATAGCATGGTCTTGGTGATGAGCGGCGAGCCTTTGAACGAGCCTATAGTGCATTACGGGCCATTTGTGATGAATACCAAAGAGGAGCTAAATCAGGCTTTTATAGACTTTGAAAGCGGAAAATTCGGTCATTTAGAGTAGGTGAACGCCTTGGGATCCCAAGGCGTTTCAATTTAGTATATCCACTTCACGATGTCATTTAGGTCGCGGCGGTATTTTTGCGGTTGTGGGTTGATACGGTAGCCAAAAGGTATCATTATCGCGGCGCGTTGCTTTTTAGTGTCAAGCCCCAAAAGCTTATCGAGCGCCTCCTCGTCAAAGCCCTCCATCGGGCAGCTATCGATGCCTAGGCTAGCCGCTGCGGTCATCATATTTGCCGCCGCGATGTAGCACTGCTTGGCTGACCACTCATACGTGAGCTCGTCGTCATTTTTGAAGCGTCCTGTCAAAAAGTCGTGATAAAATTTCGTCCTATCGCCCACTATATCCGGTGCTTTGTTAGTGCGCTTGGCGATGATGTCGCTGATGTATTTGCTACCGGGCTTGACCTCGGCGATCTTTGCTGTGATCACGACTAGGTGCGAGCATGAGGTCACTTGCACTTGATTCCACGAAATTTCGCGGATCTTTTGGCGTAGTTCTTTGTTTTGCACGACGATAAAGTCCCACTGCTCAAGCCCCGTCGAGCTAGGACTTAGCCTGCCTGCCTCCAAGATAAAGTCAAATTCGCCCGCGCTTATTTTTTTGTTTTCGTCAAAAATTTTGCACGCATGGCGAAATTTCATCGCTTCTAAAAAATTCATTGTCTCTCCTTTATAAAATTTTTAGGATCTGTTAAAATATTTCATTGACTTTTAGCTTTCAAAGCGAAGTCAAACCTTGTGAAGCGACGCTATCGCCGCCGATTTTTACTTCGTGCTACGCACTCGTAACGAGACTTCGCTACGAGGACAGGGAAGCGGTAGCTGAGCGCGTAAATCGTGCTATAGGTTCGGTGCTTTGCGGAGCAAGTAGGGTTTGCGAAGCAAGTGTCAATTTTATAACAGAGCCAATTTTTTTAAAATGATACAGCTTTTAGCGTAAATAAGCCCGTTTATTTACCGCTATAAGGCTCGGCCTTATAGCCTTTTGAGATGAGCCCGCTCATGCCACCGTCTAGGTTTGTTATATTGGCGTCCGCGCTATCTGCGAGATTTGCTGCGGCTAGGCTTCTGCGTCCGCTCCTGCAGATAAAAGCTACCGGCTTGCTAAGATCGACGCCCGAGTCTTTTAGCTTGGCTAGAAATTCGCCTTTGTCATTAACGAGTGTAACTAGCTTCGCGCCTTTGATGACGCCGGTTTCTTGCCACTCACTAGGGGTCCTCACGTCGACGATCTGCTCGAATTTTTCTACATTTTGAGGAGAGGCCTCGAGAGTTTCTATTTTGGCAAATGCCGCGCTTACGCAAAGCACGAGGCATAGCGTAAATTTTGAAATTTTGTTCATGATTATCCTTTTTTATCTTGCGACGCTTAAAGCAGGCTCAAGGTCGCTCTTTGATCATATTTTGTAGGTTTTCTTTGATGTTTTCTTTTGTTAGATTTGAAATCTCGCTGAAAAATTTCCCCTCTTTATCGAGCAGATAGATCGACGAGCTATGTGCGATAGAGTAGTCTAGCGCGGAGTCTTTGAGCTGGACTTTTTTAAATTTCACTCCGTAATGTTTCGTGACTTGGGCTAAATTTTTCATCTTGAGGCCGATCGAATTTTTGTAAAAATTTTGCGCCATTAGGGTCAAATTCTCCGGAGTGTCGCGCTCGGGATCTAAAGTAACGAAGATAAGCTCGAAGTCATCGCGTTTTAGCGCCTCTAGCTGCTCACCCAAAAGAGAGAGTGTCGTCGGACAAACATCGGGACAAAAAAGAAAGCCAAAATATATGGCTTTGTATTTGCCGTCAAAATTTTTAAGAGTCACTTGACCGTTCGCGGAGTCGGCGGTGAAGTCATATTTGTTTGGCTTGATGAGCAAAAATAAAGCCCCACCGCAAATGAGCAAAAATACCAAAAATCCAAACACCTTTTTCATTCGCCGCCTCCTAAATTTTAAGGTCAAAGTCTATGTGAAGCCCTATTTTAGAGCCTTTATCCGTCACGTCAAATCTATAACGCATGATATCGACCACGCAGGCGCTAAGCACGACCTGAGCGAGTAGATCGTCGCCTTTTTGCTCTAGCCTCGCGCGTATGACGCCCATGTCCATGTTTAATCCGTAAATTTCAAGGCCGGGCTCTTTAAGGGCTAGCTTCGCGCCGCCAGCGATCTTTAAAGTGACCGGCCTCATCGCGTAGATCGGCTTTGGATTGAGCTCGAATTTCAGCTGCTCGCCGTTAAAATCCACAGGGCACGCGGCTTTGTTCATATCGCACGCCAAAGGCTCCAGCGTAGTGCTGAAATTTGCAAATTCAGGCGGATCGTCGCTGCTTGTCATAAAAAATTTATAACAAACCCAAAATAGCCCCACCGCTATGAATAAAAACGAAAAAATGGCTAGGAACTTTTTCATTATTTGAAATTTTTAGTCACATTGATACTGTCAAATTTCATCGTCTCACCGTTGCTAAATTTTAGCTCAAGATCGACTTTGTCGCCGTCTTTTAGAGGCTTATTAAGATCGATGAGCATGACATGAAGGCCGCCTGGAGCCAGCATCACTTCGCCATTTTTAGGCACGTTGATATCTTTTACCTGCACCATCGCCATCATACCATCTGCCATTTTATGAGTGTGCATCTCGGTGCTTTTGCAGACGCTTGATTTGACGCTAACTAGCTTTACATCGGCATTTGAGCTATTTTTGATATTCATAAAGATAGCGCTGTTGTTAGTGCCCGGTTTAGTGTCCCTAGCTCTGATGTTGTCGATGCTGATGTCGCCCGCAAATAGGCTCATGCCGCCAAAAGCCGCGAAAATGGCCACTAAAACAAATTTTTTCATATTTTTTCCTTTAAAGAGATTTGATAATAATTTTTAAATTATACAATCTAATGACCTAAATTTATGTTTAAAGGCGTGAAAAATATAAATTTTAAGCTATAATTACGGATTAAATTTCACAATTCGGGGTTTTGATTGAAAAAAATAATTTTCCCTTTTTTCATACTGGCGGCGAGCCTTAGCGCTCAAAATTACGAGGATATCTATCTTAAAAGCGGTGCTGGCGCCGTCATAAAGGCGATAGAGAAAAATATTTTAAGCAAAGAATACTGGGCTAAAAGACTTGATGGCAAAGACGTAAAATACGGCTACTACGACAACGAGGTGCTGCTTGCGGTAGTCGATAAAACGGGCAAAAAGCTGGAAGTGCTTTCTTATGATAACGGCAAACTGGAACGCGTTTTTGATACCGGCGTGATAGTGGGCAAAAGCGGAGACAAGCTCTTAGAGGGCGATCTAAAAACGCCTGTGGGAGTCTATCAGCTTACGCGCAGATTTACGCCAAGCGATCCGTATCTAGGGCCTCTTGCCTTTTCGCTTTCGTATCCAAACCTGCTTGACAAACTAGCCAAAAGAAACGGCGGAGGCATCTGGATACATGGCTATCCGCTTGACGGACAAAGGACGGACGAGCTGAAAACCAAGGGTTGCGTCGCGATGGAAAATGACATTTTGATGAAATTTGACAAGGTTATCGACCACAAAAAGACGCTGGCGCTCATATACGAGGACGTGAGGCCTCAGACCAACGCAAGTGAAATAGCCGCGATCATATCGGGACTTTTTGCATGGAAAAAGACATGGATCGAAAACGATATAGACAGCTATTTGAAATTTTACGATAAAGATTTCGCGCGCTACGACGGCATGAGCTTAGAAAATTTCAAAAGTATGAAAAAATCGATATTCGCGCGAAAAGAGAGCAAGAGCATAGCGTTTTCAAATTTTCTCATCACGCCTTATCCAAATCTCAAAAAAGATAAGCTTTTTCGCGTGAGCTTTTTTGAGGATTATGCGAGCGCTACGCATAAATTTGCGGGACAAAAGACACTTTATGTCAAGCTTTACGGCAATGATATGAAAATTTTTATCGAGGAGTGAAAATGCAAGATAAAAATGTAGTAAAACAAAAAATAGAGGCGATTTTAAAGGCTAGGAGCGAATTTTTCACCGAGCTAGACAGGCAAGTGCCAAAGAAAAACGGCACTGATGTTTTTGACTTTGACGCCGTGAAAAAGGCGGATATAAAAGAGATCTACGCGAGATTTTACGCTTATGATTACAGCCTAAGAAAGCTCTTGCCCGATGTTTATGACGCATTTGATGTGAATTTTAATGTCTGAGATACATTTAAATAAAAAAGCCTACATCCACAATCTAATGCAAATTTCAAACAAAGCCGGCGGCAAAGAGCGCGTCATGCTCGTGCTAAAAGACAACGCCTACGGACACGGCGCAAAGCTGATAGCCGCTGCGGCGAGCGAATTTGGGATAAAATTTTGCGCTGTAAAAAGCCAGAGTGAAGCTCTTGAAATACAGCGAAATTTCGAGAAAATTTTGATCCTTTCGCATATCGCAAACGGCGATGAAGATCAAAATTTCATATACGCCATAAACGACATGAAAGGGCTTAACCGCATAAAGCGTGGCACGCGCATACATCTAGTCATAGATACGAATATGCACAGAAACGGGCTGAAATTTAGCGAGCTTGAAGCGGCGTTTGGGCCCATAAAAGAGAGAGGTTTAGCACTTGAGGGCGCATATACGCATTTTCGCGCGAGCGATGAGATGAACGCCGATTATTTCGTGCAAAGGCAAAATTTCAAAGAGGCAAAGGCCGAAATTTTAAGGCTTTGCGAGAAATTCGCCATGCCTCATCCGATCTTTCACTCACACAACTCCGCCGCGCTCGAGAGATTTGGCGAATTTGACGACGATATGGTCAGAGTCGGCATAGCTCAGCACGGATACGCGCAGTTTGACGATAGTCTAAATTTAAAACCGGTGCTTAGCCTCTGGGCGCAAAAGGTGAGCGAACGCGTGCTAAAAGCGGGTCAATGCGTAGGCTACGGGGCTAAATTTTGCGCCGATAAAGATATAAATATCGCTACTTACGATCTAGGATACGGCGACGGCCTACTTAGATACGCTGGAGATGGCGAGCTACCGCTTGCAAACGGCAAGGCGATGCTTGGCAAGATGTCGATGGACAGCTTTAGCTGTGAGGACGCGGGCGAGTGGGTCTGCGTGTTTGACGATGCCAACGTTTGGGCGCGATATTTTGATACGATAAACTACGACATTTTGGTAAAGCTCTCACCAAATATCAAACGAAAATTCGTCTAAACGCGATCTTTACTAAATTTTTAAAATTTACAGCTAGAATAACATCATTTAAAGGAAATCGATGAGAAAGATCATTCTGGCATTTTTGACATGCTTCGCCTTTGGCATGGACAAGAACGAGATAAAATTCTACGAGCAGATACTAGCAAGTCTAAAAACCGAGCAGATACCGCCCTTTATCGCTCAGCTGGCAAAGGAAAACCTGCCTCATAGAGTCGATGAGATGGTGACTTTGCAGTCGCTTAGCTACAAGGGGCTTGATATCGAGGCGAATTTCGCGCTAAACGATACTGAAAATAGAAAAATTTCGCGATACAGCGCAAACGAGATCAGATCCTTGAAAAAAGAATTTTACGAAAATGGTAAGGCCGCCTTATGCGCTACGGCGATATCTCACGCGGTGCTAAATCGCGGCATAACGCTAAAGGGCCGATACGCGCTTGATGGTAGGCATTTTTTTGATATCAAAATGGACAAAAGAAGTTGCGAATAGCCATTTTCTTGCTGATTTTGTGTGAAATTTCATTTGCCTCAAGCGCCGAGCAGGCAGCGGAAAGATACGCGAAATTTTATAAGAAAGCTTTACCTCATAGATGCAACTCAAACCTCGTGCTAAACGATATTTTAAACGTTTCTGATACTTTGATCTACAGATACGGGGTAAATGATACGAAAAAGACTTGGGTCACGAAATTTAACGAAAACGAGCTGAAAAAATATGCGCAGGAGACTAAAAATTTAAACCTGCGCGAGGCCTGCAAAGATAAAGAGGTGCTTGCTTTGCTTGATGCAAATATCGCGCTACAGCAGCTTTTTTACGATGAGAACGGCAAGCTTTTGTTTGAGTATGAGATCACGAGGCTTGATTGTCTAAATCAAAAATGAAATTTTATCCACTATAAAAGCTGTCCTTGTCGTATTTTGGCGGTCAGCTACCGCATCCATACCTCGAGCGAAGTTTTCTACTTCGTTCCACTCGTAGCCCAAGGGGACGCTTCGACTTCGTCTTATTCAAAACACTGCCCGTGTTTTTCCTGTAACATAGCGTTGCGAACGCATTAAGATTTGACTACGCCAGGGCGTCATAAAATTTTTAAATATCTACACTTTTTTTAAAACGGGGTCAAATTTTGATTTCCCTTAGGCGCTTTTGTTTGCTAAAAAGCTAAATTTAGCCGCAAATCATCGATTTTTTAGCTGCATTCCTATCTTTTTTAGCTCGGCTATACGATCGCTCGTGCTAGGATGCGTGCGAAAGAGCGTGCTTAGCGTGTTTTTGATGTCGCCAAAGGGATTAATAATAAACATATGCGCGCTTTGCGGCGAGGCGTTTTGCATCGTGTATGAATTCGAGTAGTTTTCGAGCTTATTTAGGGCGCTTTCTAGCCACTCGGGATGCCCTGTCAGTAGCGCTGCACCTTTATCGGCTTTGTATTCGCGCTCTCTGGATATCGCCATTTGTATGATCGTGGCAGCTAGTGGCATTATGAGCGCGATTATCAGCATTATGGCTGCATTGCCCTTTTGTGTGTTGCGGTTTGAGCCTGAAGCCGCGCCGAATTTTGCGAAATTTGCCAGCATCGCGATAGCTCCGGCCATCACTGCGGCTATCGAGCCCGTGAGGATATCATAGTGGCGCACGTGGCTTAGCTCGTGGGCTAGCACGCCCTCTATCTCGTTTTCATTAAGCAGATTTAAAAGTCCCTCCGTGACGGCTACTGCGGCGTGGCTGGGATTGCGACCCGTGGCAAAGGCGTTTGGCGCTCGCTCGGGGATTATGTATACTTTTGGCATCGGCAGACCCGCGTTTTGGCTCAACCTACGCACTATCGCGTAAAGTCCTTTTGCGTTTTTTTTGCTGACCTCTACGGCGTTGTAGCGTTTTAGCACGAGCTTGTCGGAAAAAAAATATGAGAAAAATTCATCCCAAGCGCGACTAAAAATGCGATGATCATACCCTGCTGACCGCCGACGTAGCCGCCTACAAAGACAAAAAGTAGCATCAAAACAACCATCAAAAAACAGGTCTTAAAAATTTCCACCGATGATGCCTTGTCTGAATATCGCGACGTCTACGCCAAATTTAGCCAAAATCTCAAGCTCGTCCTCGCTTTTTATCACGCAGGCAATCTTGCTGTCAAAGAGATAAAACTGCGCTAGATCCGCGATCTCTTTGGCCTCGTGGGTGCTGCAAACGATAAATTTCGCTCCTGCGGCGTTTGCGATGATAGCCTCGCTAACATAGCGGCAAATGACGCTAAATTCAGCATTTAGCTCCTTTGCGCGCCCTATCGCATCCTCGTCGTATTTAAATAAATTTTGTCTCTCGTTTGAAATTTCATTTTTGGATTGCACCCAAAATAAGGACTCGTAGGGCACGAGCCAGTGACCGATCAGTTGCATCGCTCATCCTTTATGCACTCTTTGCAGATGTATCTACCGCTACTTAAAACTGTCTCTTTCATATCGACGAAAGTACCGCATTTAGCGCACTCGACGAAATTTTGCGCCTCTTTGTCGCCGCGCTTTTTCATTTTAAAAAACACGATATAAACGGCTAGCAAAATAGCCAAAAATATTAAAATTTTACTCATTTTCTTTCCAGTCTCGTTTTACATTTAAAAATACATAATTTCTATTTTTGACGCCGTAAATTTGCGCGTCAAGTCCGTCCAGCTCGCCCTCTACGCTGCTTCCTTTGTAGAGTAAAATTTGCGTCTCATTGTCATAAAAGCCGCGGCAAATTTTAAGCAGCTCTTTTGTCTTCATCAGCGCGCGGCTGGTGATGAGCTGCGCTACAAAGGGCTCGCAAGCCTCGATCTTACAGCTTTTGACACTCACGTTTTTTAAATTTAGCTCGGCTTTGACGTAGCTTAAAAATGATGATTTTTTCGCATTTGGCTCAAAAAGCCACCACCGGCAATCCTTTAAAATCATCGCCAAAAATATCGCGGGAAATCCCGCCCCGCTGCCAACATCGATCGCCGTTTCGGGGTAAAATTTAAGCCATTTAAGCGGACTGATGCTGTCGCTGATTTGCTCATCAAAATTTTTATAATTCGTCAGGCTATGCACGCGGTTAAATTTAGCCAAAATTTGCGTAAATTTTGCCGTTTGCTCGCTAAAATCGCTTGGAATTTCAATCATCGAGCATATGCCCCATTTGCTCTTTTTTTACCTTCAAGTAGCCCTCGTTAAATTTATTTGCGTGTATGACGATAGGCACGCGAGAGACGATCTGCACGCACTTTAAGCCCATTAGCTTTTGCGGATTGTTCGTGAGTAAATTTATCTTCGTGATGCCAAAATGCTTTAAGATAAAATCCACGATCTCGTATGTGCGCTCGTCGGCTTTAAAGCCCAGCTGATGGTTCGCCTCGATCGTGTCAAGCCCGCTGTCTTGGAGATGATAGGCATTTACTTTGTTTAAAAGCCCGATATTTCGCCCCTCTTGACGCAGGTAGATGACCATGCCGCCATGCTCCTCGATGTATTTTAGGCTAGCTTCGAGCTGGTCGCGACAGTCGCATTTTAGGCTACCGATGGCATCGCCGGTGAGGCATTCGGAGTGGATGCGGACATTTACGACCTCGTCAAAGGGTCTTTTAAATATCGCCAAATGCTCCTTTTCGCCCTCTTTGAACGCCTTTATCTCAAACATCCCAAAACGCGAAGGCAGGTGCGCCTCGCTCGAAAGGTTTATATTCATAAATTTTTAACTCCTAATATGATACACTAAGGCAAAATTGTAGCAAAGTAAAGGCAAAAATATGTTTAAACGTTTTAGAAGACTTAGGATAAATCCGCTGTTTAGGGACCTCATAAGGGAGACGAGCCTAAGTGTGAACGACTTCATCTATCCGCTTTTTGTCGTGGAGGGCAGGGGCGTGAAAAAGGAGATCGCCTCGATGCCGGGTGTCTTTCAGATGAGTGTGGATGAAATTTTAAAAGAGTGCGCGGCGGTCATAAATTTAGGCATAAAGGCGGTGATTTTATTTGGCATACCAAGCGTGAAAGATAGCGTAGGCTCCGATGCTTTGAGCGACGAGGGCATTATCGCCGTCACGCTTCGAGCTATAAAGGATAAATTTCCAAATTTACTGGTTGTAACCGATCTGTGCTTTTGCGAATACACCGACCACGGACACTGCGGCATCCTAGATCACGTCCATCAGACGGTCGATAACGACGCGACGCTGGAAATCTCCGCCGCGCAGGCTCTCGTGCATGCTAAAAACGGCGCGGATATGATCGCGCCAAGCGGCATGATGGACGGTATCATCGCCACACTTCGCGGTGCGCTCGATGAGAATGGCTTTGAAAATTTACCGATAATGGCGTATTCGACGAAATTTGCGTCGGCTTACTACGGACCTTTTCGCGATGTGGCGGAGAGTGCGCCTAGCTTTGGCGACCGCAGGAGCTATCAGATGGATAGCGCAAACCGCCTGGAAGCCGTGAGCGAGAGCCTAGAAGACGAGGCGCAGGGGGCGGATGTTTTGATGGTAAAGCCCGCGTTAGCATACCTTGATATCATCCGCGAGCTACGAGAGGCGACGAGACTACCGATATGCGCGTATAACGTGAGCGGAGAATACGCACTTTTAAAAGCGGGCGCAAAAGCTGGCGTCATCGACTATGAGCGCGTGATGATGGAGACGCTCGTGGGCTTTAAGCGCGCGGGAGCTGACATCATCATCAGCTATCACGCCAAAGAGGCGGCGGAAATTTTGAGGCGAAATTTTTAAATTTAGCCTAAATTTAAGGAATAAAATGAGACATTTTTTGACGCTTGATGATTTTAGCAAAGATGAAATTTTGCAGATGATAAATTTAGCCGGTAAGATAAAAAAAGAGGCGAAAGTGCGGGAATTTAAGCCGTATTTAAAGGATCAAACGCTGGCGATGATATTTGAGAAAAGCTCGACCAGGACGCGCGTGAGCTTTGAAGTAGGGATGTATCAGCTGGGCGGGCACGCGCTATTTCTAAGCGCAAACGACCTGCAAATCGGACGCGGCGAGCCGATAAAAGACACCGCGCGCGTGATAAGCTCAATGTGCGACATGGCGATGCTGCGCGTCAATCGCCACGAGACGCTTGAAGAATTTGCAAAATTTAGCCAAAATCCCGTCATAAACGGGCTGAGCGATAAATTTCACCCCGTCCAGCTCATGGCGGATTATCTGACGATGAGGGAGCGCGGAAGTGGCGAGAAGATCGCCTACATCGGAGATGGCAACAACATGGCGCACTCGTGGCTGATGCTAGCTAGCAAGCTTGGGCTCGAGCTTCGTATCGCAACGCCAAAGGGCTACGAGCCGGATGCTAAAATTTTAGAAAAAGCGCAACAAAACGCTAAAATTTCAGGGGCTAAAATTTACCTCTCAAACGAGCCAAAAGAGGCAGTCTCGGGCGCGGACGTGGTGACGACAGATACGTGGGTGTCGATGGGGCAAGAGGCACAAAAAGAAAAACGCTTGCGAGAATTTGCAGGCTTTTGCGTCGATGAAAATTTGATGAGTTTAGCCGCTAAAAACGCGATATTTTTGCACTGTTTGCCGGCGTATCGCGGGTATGAAGTGAGCGAAGCGGTGTTTGAAGCGCATGCGGATGAGATTTTCGCAGAGGCGCAGAACCGCCTGCACGCGCAAAAGGGCGTGATGGTCTGGCTAAATGACAAAAGATAAATTTAAAAACGAGATGAAAATGAGTGAAGAAAAAAATGAAAAAGCCTATGAAAAAATAGACGAGATCAGCAGTAGTTTGGGGCTAAAGGACGATGAGAGGACGATATTTGAGATCGTTCCTACGCAAAATCCAAACGAGCACGTCCTGAGTCTAAAAAGCGGCTCATGGGACGGCGTAGAGCCTTGGTTTGGCATAGATGAGCATCAAAATTTACACACGATGGTTTCGATAAAGTCGCTCTCGGCGCTCATCGAGGCTTACCGCGCAGCACAAAAGGAAAATTTCGACCTGCGGCTTGAAAAGACGATCTGGCAAAACGTTCCGGTCGATTTTAGCGATGTTTGGGTCGTTGCGATGGACGAGATAAAAAAGATCGCCGCCGAGCAGAAAAATAAAAATTTCAACATCGACCTCGACCAGCTCGTAAAAAACATAAAAAAAGAGCATCCGAATTTATTTGTAAATATCAAAGAGATGATGCAGTTTGCAAGGAGCAGGGCAAATGATTGATTTTAGCGCCTATGTGAAGTATTCGCGTCCTGGACCGCGCTACACGAGCTATCCGACTGCGCCAGAATTTAGCGATAAATTTAGCTACGATGACTACGTAAACGAGCTCAAAAATCGCGATAAAAGCCGCCCTCTATCGCTTTATCTGCACCTACCGTTTTGTAGGAGTGCGTGCTATTTTTGCGGCTGTAACGTGATCTACACGAGCAAAGACGACCGCAAAGAGCGATATATCGGCTACCTTAAAAAGGAGCTTGAAATTTTAAGCGCACATCTGGATACTAGCGTGCCCGTGCTGCAAATGCACTTTGGTGGCGGCACTCCGACATTTTACGATGCCACTCAGCTTGACAGGATCATTCGTCTTATCAAGGCGAAATTTCAAAATTTCTTGCCAAACGCCGAAGTAAGCTGTGAGATCGATCCCAGGTTTTTAAACGAAGCGCAGCTTGACGTGCTGGTCTCGCACGGCTTTAACCGCGTTAGCTACGGCGTGCAGGACTTTGATGAGAAGGTTCAAAAAGAGATCCACCGCATCCAGCCATACGAGATCACGCAAAATGCGGTGAATTTAGCGCGTAAAAAGGGCATAAACTCGGTAAATATGGACCTCATTTACGGCCTACCTTATCAGAGTTTGGATAGCTTCAAGCACACATTAGAGCTTGCCCTCACGCTCGATCCGGACCGTCTTGCGATCTTTAATTACGCTCACGTGCCGTGGATAAAAAAATCTATGCGTAAATTTGATGAAACGACGCTGCCAAGCCCGCAGGTAAAGCTTGAAATTTTAAAATATACGGCGGAATTTTTGACGAAAAACGGCTACAAGATGATAGGGATGGATCACTTCGCAAAGCCAAACGACGAGCTTTTTGCCGCACTTGCAAATGGCACGCTGCATAGGAATTTCCAAGGCTACACGACAAAGGGCGGAGCCGATCTGATCGGTATCGGCGTCACTAGTATCGGCGAGTGCAAACGCCATTACGCGCAAAATTTCAAAGATATGGATCAGTATGAAGCCGCGCTTGATAGCGGGATCTTGCCTTATGCAAAAGGTATTTATCTAAGCGATGAGGACTTGCTCAGAAAGACCGTGATAATGAGTCTGATGAGTAACTTTACACTCGATATAAAGGCGGTCGAGGCCGAATTTGGCGTGAAATTTTTCGAGCATTTTAAAGGCGAGCTAAAACAGCTTGAAGAGCTGAAGGATTTTGTAAAGATCACTCCTGAAAAGATCAGCGTAAATGAGACGGGGACGCTCATCATCCGTAATATCGCGATGTGCTTTGACGAGTATTTGCAAAAAATTCCTGAAAATTTGAGGCGCTACTCAAAAACGATTTAAATTTTAGGTTACAGATTATTTAAAAAACGTTTAATTCTCTTTTATGTATAATAAACGGCTCATAGAAACGACGTGTTTTATCGAGCCAAAATAAAAAGGATTTTACGATGAAAAAAATGTTTGCAATCAGCGCTCTTACGGCCGCTATGGTGTTGTCCGCACAGGATATGTCTTATAGGATCTTCGTCGCTACGTTCAGCCAAAACGGCGATCAAAACAGAGTAAACAACGTAGTAAAAGAGATAAGCGATAAAATTTCGCAAGACTCCAGGCTAAGTGTGGGAAGCTACGATCTAAACGGACGAAAATTCGTCTATGTCGATACTACGCCAGTCTCCGCCGCGCAGGCTAACGAGCTACTGGGCAAAGTAAGAGACGCGTCAGGATATAAAGATGCGTTCATGAAGCGTAAAGATAATCAAACTACAAATGAAAATTCCGCTACAAACAACACCGGCGATACCAAAGCCGACATCGAGCAAGCGATGGCAAAGCCGGATCAAGCCCCCGCACAAAAGAGTGACGATAGCATTTTAGCCCTAAACGATGTCGTAAGGTCCGTTTTGAACGAAAATCCAAATTTAAAAGCGGTCGAATTTAACTATCTGCAAGTGGGCAAAGACCTAAATATGGCTAAAAACGCTTACTATCCGACACTAGACGCTTCAGGTCGCGTAGGATACGAGAGAAAGCGCCTTGATAACGGTATAACGACACAAAAAGGCGACGGCAGGGTGTCTGGCGCTACTTTGACTTTAGTCGAAAATTTATATAACGGCGGCGCGGATAAAAACAGGATAAATTCTCAAAGCGCTCGCATGGACTCGGCTGCTTACAGCGTGGCTCAGGCTGCTGATAGACTGTCTTTAAACATGACTAATGCGTATCTGGAAGTCATAAAAACCAAGAAAATTTTAGAGGTAGAAGAGCAAAACGTCAAAAATCATCAAGAAATTTTCGATCAGATCAAAGACAGAGCGCAGTCAGGATACGGCATAGTCTCCGAGCAGCGTCAGGCCGGCTCTCGCTACACCTTGGCCCAGTCAAACTACGTGGCTGCAAAAAATAATTACGAGGACGCGCTCTCTACGTTTGAAAAGCTATACGGTAAAAAGGTAGAGGCTAAAAATTTGATAATGCCTGATTTCACGCTTCCTTTACCTGCGACAAAACAAGCCGTTTACGATAAAGCGATGCTTTGTAACCCGTCTTTATTGGTGCAGCGATCAAATATCGCTATGGCCGAGTCGGTGGTAAAAGAGAAAAATGCGCCGTTTTTACCGAAAGTCGATCTGGTAGTATCTGGCGGATACGATCACACGAACGTGCTTTATGATAATTATGAGGAGCAGACTTTCGATGCGCTCGTGAGGCTAAACTACAACCTTTATAACAAAGGAAACGATAAGCTGGATAAAGAAAAAAGTAGGCTAGCGGTGCAACAAGAGCAGCAAACTCTGGACAATCTCTTAAGAGAGCTTAGAGAGTCTTTGGAATTTTCGTGGCAAAACTACACTTTAGAGCAGGAAAAAATGAGCTACTTAAATCAGCACGTCGAATACGCTAAAGCGACGCTGGACGCATATCAGGACGAATTTAGGATAGGTCGCCGCGACCTTATAAATTTGCTCGATGCAGAGAGCGAGTACAATACCGCGCTAAAAGAGATAATAAATACCGAAACGGCGCTGCTTTACGCGAAATTTAGGCTGCTTGACAACATGGGTATGATCTCTGATAGCTTCGAGCCTGGTTTTGCAAAGAGATATATCCAGGGTGCTTGCAGTATTCAAAACGATCTAAGGTAGCCTAGGATATGACCAAAAAGGTCGTAAAAGCCTTAAGGGCGCTTAGTTTTGGCGCTCTTTTATCTATTTTCGCATGTGGGCTGGTAGCTGATTTCATAAAATCCTCCACGATAGCGAAAATGGGTCAAATTTACGGAGAGGACGCCAGAAGAAGAGCAAGTGCTTTAAATGCACTGATGGCCTCCTTGCAAAATGCGAGCGTTCAAGAGAAGCTCGTTAAGGTCAATGATTTTTTCAATGCGTTAAGATGGACTACCGATATGGAAGTTTGGGGCAAAAAGGATTATTGGGCTACGAGGATGGAATTTTTAGGTAAGGGTGCGGGCGATTGCGAGGATTACGTGATAGCGAAGTATTTTACGCTAAAGCAGCTTGGAGTCCCGACGGATAAGTTATATTTTACCTACGTCAAGGCTCTAAAATACAATCAAGCTCACATGGTACTTTCGTATTATGAGACGCCAAAATCGATCCCACTCATACTAGACAACATAAACGGCAAGATCAAGATCGCGACACAAAGGACTGATCTTTTGCCGGTTTATAGCTTTAACGGCGACTCGCTTTATCTCGCAAAGCAAGAGGGACTGGGGCAGGTCGTTCCGGGCGGCAATAAAAAACAAAACCCGAAATGGTTGGAACTGATAGATAAAATGCAAAAAGAGGATTTATGACACTATTTAAACAGATCATGTTGGCTGTGATAGCTTTTGGTATCGTGATATTCATGGCGGTAGGATATTTGAATTTTAAAAGCTTAAATAGCTACATCAACGATCAGCTTGGTGAAAATGCCAGGCATACGGCAAATTCTTTAGGACTGGCGCTAAAGCCTATCATAGATCCCGACGATATGTCGATGGCTGAAACGATGATAAATTCGATGTTTGACAGCGGTCGCTATCAGCTCATAAAGCTTGAAGACGTAGACGGGAAAATTTTGATAGAAAGCTCTCAGCCTACCCAAGCTATGGGCGTACCGGAGTGGTTTTTCAAATTTGCAAAATTTGAAGCGCCTATCGTTCAAAGCGAGATAATGACCGGCTGGACGAAATTTGGCACTCTTTACGTTCAAGGCAGCACCGCGCTTGCTTATAACGAGCTTTACTCCAATATAAAAAATATATTTGAATTTCTACTCGCCATGATAGCTGTCTCGCTTGTGGTGAGTTATTTCGGGCTAAAGGCGATATTCAAGCCTTTATTAAAGGTGCAAAATCAAGCCGAAGCGATACTTGATAATAAATTCTTGATCCAAGAAAAGATCCCTTTCACGACCGATCTTAGGCAGATGGTGCTTGCGATGAACTCGATGGTCAAAAAAGTCGAGGATATATTTGAAAGAGAGGCCGCTACGCTCAATAAATACCAAGAGCTGCTTTATAAAGACGGCATGAGTGGAGCTTACAACAGGAGATTTTTCCAGACTAAATTTAGCGAATACCTTGCAAGCGAGGAGTATTCTCGCGGTGCGATTGTGCTTATAAGCTTTAAAGAGCTTGTAAATTTAAAGAAAATTTTAGGCTTTGAGAAATGGCAAAGCTTTATTATAAAGATCGCTCAAATCTTAAAAAGCTGCGTCGACGAGAGCAAATTTAACGCCGTGATAGCCAGGCTAAATGACAACGACTTTGCGCTCTTGATGCCGAGTGTAGATCCTCAAAGCGTTACCGGCCTTACGGAAAAGATAATGGACGAGATGAAAAAAACGTATCAGCATTTTGCCATCAACGAAAACGAGTATCCGGCAAACGCCGCGATAGTGGATTACGAGCCAAAAAGCCAAATAGGCACTTTGCTGACGACAGCTGATGTGACACTGGCAAATGCACGTTTAGAGGGAAATTTCACATATAAAATTTTTAAAGACAGCACGAATGCGCTCATCATGGGTAAGGAAAAATACCGAGACCTCATATCAAAATCCATGCAAAACGATATGTTTAAATTCGCCTCTCAAAAGGTCGCCAGCAGCGATGATAAATTTGAGCAATACGAGCTTTACTTGCGTCTTGTGGACGATGAGGGTAAGTGGCAGATGGCTTCTTATTTCATGCCGATGGTAAACGAACTCGACCTTGGTGCGGCGCTTGATCTGCATATTTTAAACAGGATAGCTCAAATTTTACCTAGCAAAATTTTACCTGACGGCTCTTTGGCGATAAATTTGGGCAAGGAAATTTTAAATTCCGACGAGAATTTTTACAAGCTCGAGGCTGTGCTTAAGAAAATAAGCGCTTCGTCTAAATTTAAAAACTATATAGAAATTCCAAACAAAGACGATATTAGCTTGCAAAGCGTGATAAAGCTCACGAATAAGCTCAAAGAATTTGGCTTTGGCTTTGGCTTTGATCACTTCGGGCTCGACGCTAAAAGCATCGAGAGGCTAAAAGAGCTAAATCCTGATTATGTTAAAATTCAAGCCGCAAACATCATAGACTTTTTCAGTGAAAACGGCAGTGCGCAGACTAGGCAGTCGCTTGAGGTCATCATGAGCTCTAAAGACATCAAGCTCGTAGCCATCGGTGTTGAAAGCGAGGAGCAAAAGAAAAAGCTGCTCGAGCTTGGCATTATGAATATGCAAGGAATTTATATCGATGAGATCAAAAATATTGGATGATAAATGCACAATGAAAATATAAAAGACGAACTGCTCGAGTGTTTGGTCATCTTCACTAAGCTTCACAACAACCCTTACAGCGCCGACGCTCTCACGATAGGGCTACCTGTCGAGGACGGCGAGGAGATAGAGCTCTTTTCGCTAAACGGCTCGAAGTCGCTTTTTTCTCGTGCGGCGTCTCGTGCGGGGTTCGCCTCTACTCTTGTCAGAAAAGAGCTCGAGGAAATTTCACCGCTCGTTTTGCCCTGCATTTTGATGCTTCGAGGTAAAAAGGCGTGCATCTTACAGTCCATAAGCCACGATAAGAAAACGGCAAACGTGATAACCCCCGAGCTAGCCTCGGGCAGCAGCACTATCGAGCTAGATAAGCTCAAAGAGGAGTATTTGGGCTACGCTTATTATCTAAAGCGTGAATTCGTCCCGGAGGATACGAACTCCACGAGACTCATCGACACCGGCAAGGAGCATTGGTTTTGGGGAACGCTAAAGCGCTCTAAGAAAATTTACATAGATGTGATCCTGGCTAGCTTGATCATAAATTTATTCGTGCTCGCAAGCCCGCTTTTTACGATGAACGTCTATGACCGTGTCGTACCAAACAACGCCGTAGAGACGCTTTGGGTGCTTGCTCTTGGCGTGAGCGTGGTTTATGGTATCGATCTTTTTTTGAAATTCGTGCGAGCGTATTTCCTTGAGATAGCAGGCAAAAAGAGCGACATCATAATGAGCTCAATGCTCTTTGAGCGCGTCATGGATATGAAATTTAGCAACAAGCCAAAATCGGTCGGCTCGTTTGCCAGCAATATGAAAGAATTCGACACCGTTAGGAATTTCTTCTCCTCCGCATCGATCACGGCGATCGTGGATCTGCCTTTTGCGCTTATATTTTTGATAGTTACATATTTTATAGGCAGCTACCTAGTCATCGTGCCTATCGTCATAATGCTCTCTATCTTGTGCTATACGTTTTTTATAAAAGATCCTTTGCAAAATGCGATAAAAAGCACTTTCGAGGCCTCAGCGGCAAAGAACGGAATTTTGATAGAGAGCCTTAGCGGACTTGAGACCATAAAGACGCTAGGGGCTAGCGGCCATGTGCAGTGGAACTGGGAAGAGGCTACCGGCGAGATAGCAAACAGAAGTATAAAGTCAAAAATGATAACGACCTCGATAACGACGGTCACATCGTTTTTGGTGCAGCTAAACACGATCGCTATCATCGTTCTTGGTGTATATATGATACAAGGCACGCAGCTTACGATGGGCGGGCTCATCGCAGCAGTGATGCTCAGCTCGCGCGCTATCGCTCCGATGGGTCAAGTCGCGTCGTTAGCGGCAAATTTCGAGCAGACAAAGACCGCTTACGCTAGCCTCAGCAAGATCATGCAAATGCCAGTGGAGCGCCCGGAAGGCAAGAAATTCGTAAGGCGAAATTCCTTTGCCGGAAGGATAGAATTTAAAAATGTCAGCTTCACATATCCAGAAACCACGAAAGGCTCGCTAGATAGGATAAATTTCGTGATATCAGCAGGTGAGAAAGTAGGCATAATCGGCAAAAACGGCTCGGGCAAAACGACCCTGCAAAAGCTCATTTTGGGGCTTTACTCACCCACTGAAGGAGCGGTGCTGATAGATGGCATAGATATAAATCAAATCGATCCTGCCGACCTTCGTAGAAACATAGGCTATGTGCCGCAAGATGTCGTGCTCTTTAAAGGCACGGTCAGGGAAAACATCGTGCAAAAAGCACCTTATGTCGATGATATGCAGATCATCAAAGCCGCCAAGATAAGCGGAGTGGACGAATATGTGAATGCCCATCCTTTAGGCTTTGATATGCCGGTTTTCGAGCGAGGCGACGGCATCAGCGGCGGACAGCGTCAAAGTATCGCAGTGGCAAGAGCATTTTTGCTTGATAGCCCTATCATTTTGCTCGATGAGCCTACAAATTCGCTTGACAGTACAGTCGAGAGCAAGCTAAAGGCGAATCTAAAGATAAATATGAAAAACAAAACGATGCTACTCATAACGCACAGGACATCTATGCTAGATCTGGTAGATAGGCTCATAGTCATGGATAACGGCAAAATTCTTTTAGACGGTCCAAGAGACGAAGTTTTGGCACGACTTAGCGGGAAATAAACATGCAAGAAGAAAAAAATACTCAATCAAGCCCTACGAACGAGGAAGAGATAAAACAGCCAAGCACCCTTGAAGAGCAAGAGCGCGCCAGTGCCGATATCTTTGATGGAGTTAAAGATATCAAGGCTGATATCCAGGCCAAAGACTATGACGCATACGATCTGAAATTTATGTCCAGCCTCTCTGAAGCCGTGCTCGCGAAAGCACCCTCAACATCTAAAAAGATATTATACGCTCTTAGTTTCACGATCTTTTGGCTCATCGTTTGGGCCTCGTGGGCGCAGATAGACGAGATAACAAGAGGAAGCGGCAAGATAATCCCGTCCGGCAAAAACCAAGCCATACAAAATCTCGAAGGCGGCATCGTAGATGAAATTTTCGTAAAAGAGGGCG
The DNA here is from genome assembly GCF_000287855.1 of Campylobacter sp. FOBRC14. NCBI lineage: Bacteria > Pseudomonadati > Campylobacterota > Epsilonproteobacteria > Campylobacterales > Campylobacteraceae > Campylobacter > Campylobacter sp. FOBRC14. The sequence goes on from NZ_ALJJ01000012.1 coordinate 74,650, forward strand.
ACGAAGTCAAAAAAGATCAGATCATCTTAAGGATAGACAACAAAAATTTCTCAAGTAGCTACGGAGAGTCTAAGCTTAGACTTGACGAGCTGGAGGCGAAATTTATGAGGCTTGATGCCGAGGCAAACGACAAGGAATTCGTCTATGACGAAAAGCGCGACGCAAATAATACCAAAGCCATAAAATATGAGATCAGCCTGCATAACTCAAATTTAGAGCATCTTGACGAGCAGATAAGAATTCTAACCGAGCAGATAACTCAGCGTCAAAGCGAGCTGACCGAGCTTAAAAATAAAATTTCACAAACGCAAAACAGCTACAACCTTATGCTAAAAGAAAAGGCCATCATGGAGCCGATCTTTAAAAAAGGGCTCGTAAGCGAGGTCGAGTATATCCAGCTTCAAAGGCGAGTAAGCGATCTAAAAGGCGAGCTAGACGCGTCTGTTTTGGCTCTGCCTCGCGTGGAATCAACCATAAAAGAGGCGCAAAACAAGATAGCCGAGGCGAAGCTCGCGTTTAAAAATAACGCTAAAAAGGAACTAAATGAAGTCTCCGCCGAGATCGCCCGTATCAGCGAGTCGCAGATCAGTCTTAGCGACAGGGTCGAAAGGACCTATGTGCGCTCTCCTGTAAACGGCATAGTCAGTAAAATGATGGTGCATACGATTTCTGGTGTCATAAAGCCCGGAGAAAACATCGCTGAGATCGTGCCGCTTGAAGACAAGCTCGTAGCTGAGGTAAAGGTCAAGCCGGCCGATGTCGCATTTTTGAGACCGGGGCTTGATACGATAGTGAAATTCACAGCTTACGATTTTAGCATTTACGGCGGTCTTAAGGGCAAGGTGACACAAATCAGCGCTGACACCGAGACGAACGAAAAGACCGGCGAGAGCTACTATCTAGTGCGCATCGAGACTGATAAAAACTATCTTGGAAGTGAGGAAAAGCCGCTTCGCATAAAGGTAGGCATGATCGTTTCTGCCGATATCATTACAGGCAAAAAGACGATACTTGATTATCTTCTTAAGCCGATATTAAAAGCCAAAAACAACGCATTAACGGAGAGATGATGTCTGATAAAGCGGTAAAAAGTGCCTATTACGATAAAAATTTTAAAGATTATGAAATTTTAAAGCCAAGATCGATAGAAGATCACGTTATCGTTAAAGGCAAAGAGGAGTGTGACCTGATAGGGCGCGAGATAAAAGATCTGGTCTTTGCAGACTGCACTAAAAGCTTTGATGAAATTTTGGCGCAAGGGCCGCAAGATGGTGAAATTTTTAAATTTGACGACATCAAGATCAAGGACGAGGTCATAAAAAATTTAAAAATCGTCATAAAAGGCTATGACGAGAGCAATGACAATCTAAAATTTGACCTGGATAAGCTATCCTTGAGCGCTCCGTATAGGTACGCTTTATCAAACGAGGGCTTTGAGATGAATATATTTTTAAACGAAGAGCCAAAGCGCGTGCTCGAATTTTTAGCGACTTTCGAGTATGACTATAAAAAAGAAGAGGCCAGGGTGCGTCATATTTTTGTCTTTGTAAATGAAAATATGATTTATGAAAAAATATGCAAATAAGATGAGGGGACGGACATGAACGTAGTTTTATTTACGCAAAACGGGTCGCTGAATAACCTATGGAGGGGCTATTCGTTTGGCAAAAATGTGAAATTTGCGCACAATAAAAAAGACTTTACGAGCGTTTTAAACGACAAGACCGATATCGTCGGCATCGATAAAGACGCTATCAAGGGCGATGTCCGAAAATTTATCGGCGAAATTTTGCAAAATTTCCCGAATTTAAAAATTTTGATCCTCACTAACGAGCCTAAATTCAGTGAAGGTAAGTCGCTACTTACGACCGGGATAAAAGGCTACGCCAACTCGCATATGCAAAAGATCCACTTTAGTGATGCCTTTGAGGCGATACATAAAGGCAATGTTTGGCTATATCCGGAATTTATCCAAGAGATGATAGGTGAGCTGACCGGTTCTTACGCTAAAGCCGATATCAAAAAAGACAGCCTTAACGAGCTTAGCAACCGCGAAAAAGAGATATCGCAGCTGATATATCAAGGCCTAACCAATAGCGAAATTTCACATACTGCAAACATAACGTTAAGGACCGTAAAGGCCCATACTACGGCTATTTACAACAAGCTAGGCGTCAAAGATAGGATAGGGCTCGTGCTTTTGATGCAGCAAAGAGATGCTTAGGAATTTAGTCTTTTTGCTGATCGCTGCCGTTTCATACGGGCAAAATTTCGAGCTCTTGGCCGAAAATATCGGGTCGTGCAAAGACGAACGCTGCAAAAATATACTAAATCACTACGCTAAATTTATGAAAAAAATCAAAGATGAAAATTTCATGAGAAAGCTTGAACTCGTAAATTCTTATATAAATTCACTTATACCAAGATATGATGATTTTTATAATACAAACATCGACGTATGGAGCACTAGAGGCGAATTTTTACGCCGCGGAGGTGGAGACTGCGAGGAGTATGCGATCACGAAAGAGGCTAGTCTAAAAGATCTTGGCGTGGATAATCAAAGCTGTCTTTTGATCGTCAAAGAGAAATTTTCTGGTGGATATCATATGGTCTTAGCGATTTGGAAAGATACAAAGCAAGAGCCCTTGATCCTGGACAACCTTAGTTTTCGCGTTTTACCGCTATCTAAGCGCTATGATTTAGAGCCAAAGTATTGTTTGACGGGCGGAAAATATTACCGACTCAAAAAAGACGGCATAAATTTAGAGCCCGTGAATGTAAAAATGCAAGCCTATGAAAATTTGTTGCAAAAAGAGAAAAATGAAAAATTTTGGAAACCTTAATCGTCCAAATCTATATCGATTTTTTCTAAATTTGTGGTTATATTTTTAGCATTTTTTTCTATGTCGTGTTTGTTTTTTTCGATCAAAGATCTATTTTGTCCTATCATATCTCTATTTTCTTTTATGCCGTCGCTGTTTTGCTCTATCCTCTTGTTGAGCGATGCGATCCTTTTTTCGTAGCGTATCATTAGAAAATATATGACGTAAATCAACATCAAGATCACGACCCAAGGTAAAAACTCCATATTCATCCTTTTAAAATTAAAATTTTCGCATATTATAAGAATATAGTTTTTAAAATTAATTAAATTTGCAGTTTTATTTTATAAAATTAGATTATTTTATGTAGCCTTGACTTTTAGTTTGATTTGAGATATAATTCACACTTCACAAACTAGGGTGCTGGTGTAGCTCAGTTGGTAGAGCTACTGCCTTGTAAGCAGTGGGTCGGCGGTTCAAGTCCGTTCACCAGCTCCATTTTTTGTAACAGTGTTTGACCAGAAATACCAAGCATTTTTTAATGTTAAAAGGGTGAGATACTCAAGCGGCCAACGAGGGCAGACTGTAAATCTGCTGACTATGTCTTCCGTGGTTCGAATCCACGTCTCACCACCATGCTATTGCGGGAGTAGCTCAGTTGGCTAGAGCATCAGCCTTCCAAGCTGAGGGTCGCGGGTTCGAGCCCCGTTTCCCGCTCCAAGAATTTGGACACTAAACTGGGAGCTGTATAGATATTTTTACCTAAACGCAGTCATTCAGTCTATAGTTTCCATAGTAGTTGTTTGCATTGTTAAATTAAGATCGTCTCGGCCAAGCGTCTTAAAGCGCTCATATGGCTCAGAGGTAGAGCACTTCCTTGGTAAGGAAGAGGTCGCGGGTTCAAGTCCCGCTATGAGCTCCACTGGTTTATACGATTTTGGTTGCATAACAATGCAAATTTTAGAATTAAGTCACATATCACAACGGAGGAAAAGATGGCTAAAGAAAAATTTTCACGCAACAAGCCACACGTAAACATTGGTACTATCGGTCACGTCGACCATGGTAAAACTACTTTGACAGCTGCTATTTCTGCTGTTCTTTCAAGAAAAGGTCTTGCAGAGATGAAAGACTATGATAATATCGATAACGCTCCAGAGGAAAAAGAGCGCGGTATTACCATCGCTACTTCACACATCGAGTATGAAACAGAAAAACGCCACTATGCTCACGTTGACTGCCCAGGCCACGCCGACTATGTTAAAAACATGATCACCGGTGCTGCTCAAATGGACGGTGCGATCCTAGTCGTTTCTGCTGCTGACGGCCCTATGCCTCAAACTAGAGAACATATCTTGCTATCTCGCCAAGTAGGTGTTCCATATATCGTTGTATTTATGAACAAAGCCGATATGGTCGATGACGCTGAGCTTCTTGAGCTAGTTGAGATGGAAATTCGCGAGCTTCTTAACGAGTACAACTTCCCTGGCGATGATACTCCTATCATATCAGGTTCTGCTCTTAAAGCCCTCGAAGAGGCTAAAGCAGGTGTTGATGGTGAGTGGTCAGCAAAAGTTCTTGAGCTTATGGATAAAGTCGATGAGTATATCCCAACTCCAGTTCGTGCTACCGATAAAGACTTCCTAATGCCTATCGAAGACGTTTTCTCTATCTCGGGTCGTGGAACAGTCGTTACTGGTAGGATCGAAAAAGGTGTTGTAAAAGTTGGCGATACTATCGAGATCGTTGGTATCAAACCTACTCAAACTACGACAGTTACTGGCGTTGAGATGTTTAGAAAAGAGATGGAACAAGGCGAAGCTGGCGATAACGTAGGCGTTCTTTTAAGAGGCACTAAAAAAGAAGACGTTGAGCGCGGCATGGTTCTTTGCAAGCCAAAATCAATCACTCCTCATACAAAATTTGAGGGTGAGGTTTATATTCTAACAAAAGAGGAGGGCGGACGCCACACTCCATTCTTTAACAACTATAGACCACAATTTTATGTAAGAACAACAGACGTTACAGGCTCTATCACACTTCCAGAGGGAACTGAGATGGTTATGCCTGGAGATAATGTCAGAATTTCCGTTGAACTCATCGCTCCTGTCGCTCTTGAAGAGGGCACACGTTTTGCGATCCGTGAGGGTGGCAGAACTGTTGGTTCAGGTGTCGTTTCTAAGATACTTGCATAATTTAAAATTTAGCAAAAGAGCGATTTTGCTCTTTTGCCTTAAGGAAATTTAATGAGAATCAAAGTTGGTTTAAAATGCTCTGAAAGTGGTGATATAAACTATACTACTACAAAAAATAGTAAAACTATGACAGAAAAGTTGGAGCTTAAAAAATATTGTCCGAGGCTTAAAAAACATACTCTCCATAAAGAAGTAAAGCTAAAAAGCTAATGGGCTGATACCATTAGGGCAATAGCTCCAACGGTAGAGCGCTGGATTCCAAATCCAATGGTTGGGGGTTCGAATCCCTCTTGCCCTGCCATAATAAGGTTAAAGATGGAAAAATTAATAAACTATATAAAGCTATCAAAACTTGAAATATTGAAGGTCATATTTCCTACAAAAGAGCAAGTTAGAAACGCTTTTATTACCGTTTTTATTGTAGTTACGGTAGTGTCGCTCTTTTTGGCTTTGGTCGATGCCATCATGTCATTTAGTCTTTCAAAAATTATCTAAGGAAGTATGACATGGCACATAAATGGTATGCTATTCAAACATATGCTGGTAGCGAGATGGCCGTAAAAAGAGGTATCGAAAATTTGGTCAAAGATCATGGCATCGAAGAGCAACTAAAAGAAGTCATCGTTCCTACCGAAGACGTTATCGAGATCAAAAATGGAAAACAAAAAATAAACGAAAGAACGCTTTATCCCGGATATGCTTTTGCACATCTTGATTTAGATACCGCTCTTTGGCATAAAATTCAATCCTTGCCAAAAGTCGGAAGATTTATAGGCGAGTCCAAAAAGCCTACTCCGTTAAGTGATAAAGACATAAATACTATTTTAGAAAAAGTACAAAAACGTGCTGCGCCTAAACCTAAAATTTTCTTTGATGAGGGCGAAAGCGTTCGTATCACAGAAGGTCCTTTTGCGAACTTTACCGGTATCGTGGAGGAGTATGACATGGTTCATGGCAAGCTTCGCTTGAATGTTTCTATATTTGGCAGAAGTACGCCGGTCGATATTTTATATTCACAAGTTGAAAAGATAATTTAAGGAGTAAGTTTATGGCTAAAAAAGTTATAGGCGAAATAAAATTACAGATTGCCGCTACGAAGGCAAATCCAAGCCCGCCAGTTGGTCCAGCTCTTGGTCAAAAGGGCGTAAATATCATGGAATTTTGCAAAGCTTTTAATGAGAAAACAAAGGATATGGTAGGATTTAATATACCTGTCGTTATAACCGTTTATGCAGATAAAAGCTTTACATTCATCACGAAGCAACCACCTGCAACAGACCTTATAAAGAAGGCTGCCGGCATAGCAAAAGGGACGGACAATCCTTTGAAAAACAAGGTTGGTAAATTAACTAAAGCTCAAGTTTTAGAGATCGTTGAGAAAAAACTTGTAGATTTGAATACGAACGATAAAGAGCAAGCGGCTAAAATCATTGCCGGTTCAGCTCGTTCTATGGGTGTCGAGATAGTAGACTAAACGCCTTTACCGTCAGGCTGAGTATCAAAAGACGGAAGCACTTTAAAATGCGGAGAATTTAATGGGAAAAACTACTAAAAGATTTCAAGAGCTACTTAAAAAAGTAGAAGAAAATAAAATTTATAATCTTGATGAAGCGATCACTACGATCAAAACTTTAGCGTCTGCTAAATTTGATGAAACCGTAGAAATAGCGCTTAAGCTCAACGTTGATCCAAGACATGCCGACCAGATGGTTCGTGGCTCTGTGGTATTGCCGGCTGGAACAGGTAAAACCGTTCGTGTCGCCGTCATAGCAAAAGACGCCAAAGCCGACGAGGCAAAAGCTGCGGGCGCAGATATCGTGGGCTCTGATGAGCTTGTTGAGGATATCCAAAAAGGCATCATGAATTTCGATGTTCTTATCGCTACTCCAAATTTAATGGGTCTAGTAGGTAAAGTCGGTCGTATCCTTGGACCAAAAGGCTTAATGCCAAATCCAAAAACAGGGACCGTTACTATGGACGTAGCTCAAGCTGTAAACAATGCAAAGAGCGGTCAAGTAAATTTTCGTGTCGATAAACAAGGAAATATCCATGCAGGGCTTGGAAAGGTCAGCTTTAGTAAAGAACAGCTAAACGAGAATATCTCAACTTTTATAAAAGCCATAAATAAGCATAAACCGTCTGCTTCAAAAGGTAGATATGTCAAAAATGCTTCGTTGTCATTGACGATGAGCCCGTCTATCGCTCTTGATACTCAAGAAGTGATGGATCTAAAATAATTTATTAAATTAAATTTATATCTTAGATTGGAGATAGCCGAGGCCTTCGGGCTTAATCGATTCGACCCGCTCTGCTTGAAATCACCGGTCGGAAAGGAGAAAAAGTGACACGTAATGAAAAATCTGAAGTTATAGCTAAACTTGAGAGCGAATTTAAAGATGCTCAAGCGATCGTTGTTTGCGATTATCACGGGCTTAGCGTTAAAAAACTTGAAGCGTTGAGAAATGCTGCAAGAGAACAAAACGTTAAAGTTCAAGTCATCAAAAACACGCTTGCTAACATAGCTCTTAAAAATTCCGCTAAAGACGGAATGAGCCTAAAAGATACGAATATCTATCTTTGGAGTGAAGATCAGCTAGCTGTGACAAAGGTTGTTGTTAAATTTGAAGAAGCCAATTCCGAGCTTTTCAAAATCAAAACAGCATATATTGACGGAGAAGTTGCAAGCGTTGATAAAGTCAAGGCTCTATCGAAGATGCCAAGTCGCGATGAGCTTATCGCTATGCTACTTCAAGTTTGGAATGCGCCTATCCAAAATTTCACTATTGGACTAAATGCGCTTAAAGAGAAAAAAGAACAATCAGCATAAAAATTTAGAAGGATAATAAAATGGCAATCACTAAAGAAGACGTATTAGAATTTATTTCTAATCTTTCAGTACTCGAGCTTAGCGAGCTCGTAAAAGAGTTTGAAGAGAAATTCGGCGTAAGCGCCGCTCCTGTTATGGTAGCTGGCGGTGCAGTAGCTGGCGGTGCTGCTGAAGCGGCTGAAGAGAAAACAGAATTTAACCTCGTATTGGTTGATTCTGGCGACAAGAAGATCAATGTAATCAAAGTCGTTAGAGCTCTTACCGGTCTTGGACTTAAAGAGGCTAAAGACGCAGTTGAAGGAACTCCATCCGTTCTTAAAGAGGGCATTAGCAAAGATGAGGCTGAGGCAGCTAAAAAAGAGCTTGAAGAAGCAGGCGCTAAAGTCGAACTTAAGTAATTTCATTTTCTTGAAATTATCAAAAATTTCAGAGAGGGCTAGTGCTCTCTCTTTTTTAAATTTAGATGCCTTGCAAGAGAGGCTATACTTTTCTTTCAAAATTACCACGAGGTAGATGCAATGTTAAATAGCTTATACTCAGGAAATCGTCTTAGAGTTGATTTCTCTAATGTCGTCAAAGAGATAGATGTTCCTAACCTACTACAATTACAAAAAAAGAGCTTCGATAATTTTTTAAATTTAGACAATACCCAGTCCGAAAGCGGGATTGAAAAAGTTTTTAAATCGATTTTTCCTATACATGATCCGCAAAATCGCCTAAGTTTGGAATATGTGAGCTCTGAGATCGGAAAACCAAAATATACGATAAGAGAATGTATCGAAAGAGGCCTTACGTATTCTGTAAATTTAAAGATGAAAATTCGCCTCATCGTGCATGAAAAAGATGAAAAGACCGGCGAAAAAGTCGGCGTAAAAGATATAAAAGAGCAAGAGATTTTTATACGTGAAATTCCCCTAATGACCGATAGAATTTCATTTATTATAAATGGCGTAGAGCGCGTGGTGGTAAACCAGCTTCACAGAAGTCCAGGCGTTATTTTCAAACAAGAGGAGAGCGCAACGGTCGCAAACAAGCTCATTTATACCGCTCAGATCATACCTGATAGAGGAAGCTGGCTATATTTTGAATACGACACGAAAGATGTATTATACGTCAGGATAAATAAGCGCAGGAAAGTGCCGGTAACTATACTATTTAGGGCGCTCGGATATAAAAAACAAGACATTATAAAGCTATTTTATCCTATCCAAACACTAAGTATAAAAAATAATAAATTTTTAACCCCTTTTAGCCCGGATGATTATCTTGGCAGGATAGACTACGATATAAAAGACGAAGAGGGCAACGTCCTTCATCAAGCAGGTAAGCGCCTTACAAAGAAAAAGGCAGACAAGCTCATAGAAGACGGTGTTAAATGGGTCGAATACCCTACCGAGGTTTTGGTAAGCCGCTATTTGGCTAGCCCGGTCATAAACAAAGAAAGCGGCGAGGTGCTATATGACACCCTTTCTCAGCTTGATGAAAATAAACTCGTCAAAATTCTAAGCGAACAAGACAGTATCGAGATAATAAACAACTCCGCTTCAGGCGTCGATGATGCGATCATAAATTCATTCATCGCCGATAACGAGATGCTTAAAATTTTAAGACAAACAGAGGGTGTCGACGATGAGAACGATCTTTCTGCGATCAGAATTTACAAGGTAATGAGGCCGGGCGAGCCTGTCGTCAAAGAGGCTGCTAAGACCTTTGTAAACGACATATTCTTTAATCCTGAAAGATACGACCTTACGAAAGTCGGTCGTATGAAGATGAATCACAAGCTAGCCCTTGACGTGCCCGAGTATGTCACCGTTTTAACTAGCGAAGACATCATAAAGACTGCGAAATATCTCATAAAGGTCAAAAACGGACAGGGTCATATAGACGACAGGGATCACTTGGGCAACAGGCGTATCCGCTCTATAGGCGAGCTTTTAGCGAACGAGCTTCATCTTGGCTTCGTCAAAATGCAAAAAGCGATCCGTGATAAATTTACAAGCCTAAGCAACAACACAGAGGAGATCATGCCTTATGATCTCATAAATCCAAAAATGATCACCGCAACGATAATGGAATTCTTCACTAGCGGCCAGCTCAGTCAGTTCATGGATCAGACCAACCCTCTTAGCGAGGTCACACATAAACGTCGTCTGTCAGCGCTTGGAGAGGGCGGCTTGGTAAAAGAGCGTGCGGGCTTTGAGGTGCGCGACGTTCACCCGACTCACTACGGCAGAATTTGCCCTGTCGAGACACCGGAAGGTCAAAACATCGGCCTTATAAATACACTTTCGACATACGCGAAGGTAAATGACCTTGGTTTTGTCGAAGCTCCTTATAAAAAAGTCGTCGATGGCAAAGTGATCGACGAGATCGTTTATCTGACGGCTACTCAAGAGGAGGGCAACGTTATCGCTCCAGCCTCTACCAAGCTTGATGAAAACGGCTACATCGTAGAGGATCTCATCGAGGTCAGACGCGAGGGCGAGATGATGCTTGCGCGACGCGAGGATGTCACTTTGATAGATTTGTGCTCCGGTATGATAGCCGGTGTCGCAGCTTCGCTTATCCCGTTTTTGGAACATGATGATGCGAACCGTGCATTGATGGGCTCAAACATGCAGCGCCAAGCAGTGCCGCTTCTTCGCTCTACGGCTCCTATCGTGGGAACGGGCATGGAAAGCGTCATAGCTCGTGATGCGTGGGAAAGCATAAAAGCACGCCGCGGTGGCATAGTCGAAAAGGTAGATAACAAAAACATCTTTATCTTAGGTGAGGACGAGGCCGGTCCTTATATCGATCACTACTCGCTTGAGAAAAATTTAAGGACCAATCAAAATACTACATTTTCTCAACACCCTATCGTCAAAAAAGGCGATGAGATAAAAGAGGATCAGATAATAGCCGATGGCCCTAGCATGGAAAAGGGCGAGCTTGCTATCGGCAAGAACGCCCTTATCGCGTTTATGCCTTGGAACGGCTACAACTACGAGGATGCTATCGTCATCAGTGAAAAGATGATTCGCGAGGATGCATTCACTAGCGTCCATATTTATGAAAAAGAGATCGAAGCTCGCGAGCTAAAAGACGGCGTAGAGGAGATCACCAAAGACATACCTAATATCAAAGAAGAAGACCTGCTTCATCTTGATGAAAGCGGTATCGTAAAGATAGGCACGCAGATAAAGCCCGGTATGATATTAGTCGGTAAAGTCTCTCCAAAAGGCGAAGTGAAGCCGACCCCAGAGGAGCGCTTGCTACGCGCGATATTTGGTGAGAAAGCCGGTCATGTGGTAAATAAATCGCTTTACGCTTCGGCCTCTATGGAAGGTGTCGTCGTAGATGTCAAAATTTTTACCAAAAAGGGCCACGAAAAAGACAGCAGAACGCATAAAGCCTACGAGGAAGAGAAGGCCCTTTTGGAAAAAGAACACCACGACAGGCTATTGATGCTAGATAGAGAGGAGATGCTAAAGGTCACTTCGCTACTATCTAAGAGCCAGCTTACCAGTGAGCAGTCTATCAATAAAAAGACATATAAGAAGGGCTCGAAAATCAACAAAGCCGATCTTGAAAACATCAACCGCTTCACGCTGAATTCTATCGTAAAGGGCTTTTCAAAAGAGGTTCAGAAAAAATATGACGAGCTTAAAAACTATTTCCAAAACGAGAAGAAAAAGCTAAAAGAGGAGCATGACTCCAAGATCGAAATTTTAGAAAAAGACGATATCCTGCCAAGTGGCGTAGTCAAACTGGTCAAGGTCTATATCGCCACTAAGCGCAAGCTAAAAGTAGGCGATAAGATGGCCGGTCGCCACGGCAACAAAGGTATCGTCTCAAATATCGTGCCAGAAGTCGATATGCCGTATCTTCCGAGCGGTCAGATCGTTGATATCGTGCTAAACCCTCTTGGCGTTCCTAGTCGTATGAATATCGGTCAAATTTTGGAGTCTCACTTGGGCCTTGTAGGATATCGCTTGGGCGAGCAGATAAATGAAATTTTTGAAACCAAAAAAGGCGAGTGGCTAAAAGAGCTAAGGGCCAAGATGATAGAGATCGCAAGCGTTTCAAAGCTTATGAACGCTAAAAATGCACTTGGCAAGATGAGCGATGAGAAGCTGCTTGAATACGCAAAGGATTGGAGCAACGGCGTTAGATTTGCCACTCCTATTTTTGAGGGCGTCAAAGCCGATGAATTCGTCAAATTATTTGAGATGGCAAAGATCGATAGTGACGGTAAGACCGAGCTTTACGACGGACGAACGGGCTCGAAAATTCGCGAACGCGTCAATGTGGGCTGCATGTATATGCTAAAACTCCACCACCTAGTCGATGAGAAAGTCCACGCAAGAAGCACGGGACCATACAGCCTAGTCACTCAGCAGCCAGTCGGCGGCAAGGCGCTATTTGGCGGTCAAAGATTTGGAGAGATGGAGGTTTGGGCGCTTGAGGCTTATGGCGCAGCGCATACGCTTAGAGAGATGCTGACTGTCAAATCAGACGATGTAGACGGCCGTTTGTCTGCTTATAAGGCATTGACACGCGGAGAGAACGTGCCGGAGACTGGCATCCCTGAGACTTTCTTTGTTCTGACCAACGAGCTAAAGTCGCTAGCTCTTGATGTAGAAGTATATGATGAGGACGAGACAAATGAAAATGAATAATTTAAAACCAGTTGAGATAAAAGAGGAGCATAGACCGCGCGATTTTGAGGCTTTTCAGCTTCGTTTGGCAAGCCCTGAAAAGATAAAATCATGGAGCTATGGCGAGGTCAAAAAGCCTGAGACTATCAACTACCGCACACTAAAGCCTGAGCGTGACGGTCTGTTTTGCGCCAAAATTTTCGGACCTATCCGCGACTACGAGTGCCTTTGCGGAAAATATAAAAAGATGCGCTACAAAGGTATCAAATGCGAAAAATGCGGCGTCGAGGTGACAAGCTCGAAAGTCCGCCGCTCACGCATGGGGCACATCGAGCTAGTGACTCCGGTCGCGCACATCTGGTATGTAAATTCACTCCCAAGCCGCATCGGAACACTACTTGGCATAAAGATGAAAGATCTTGAGCGCGTGCTTTACTACGAGGCGTATATCGTCGAAAACCCTGGCGAAGCCTTTTATGATAATGAAAATTCTAAAAAGGTCGAAAAATACGATGTTTTAAACGAGGAGCAGTATCAATCCTTGGCCGCTCGTTATGAGGACAGCGGTTTTGCGGCCAGAATGGGTGGCGAAGTCATCCATGATATGCTAGCAGAGCTTGATCTGACTGAAATTTTAGAGCAGCTAAAGCTTGAAGTGGAGTCTACGAATTCCGATGCGAAGAAAAAAGTGATAGTAAAACGCTTGAAAGTTATCGAGAGCTTTTTAAATTCAGGCAACCGTCCGGAGTGGATGATGATCACGAATTTGCCTGTTTTGCCACCTGATCTTAGGCCGTTAGTCAGCCTTGACGGCGGCAAATTCGCAGTTTCAGACGTGAATGATCTTTATCGCCGTGTCATAAATAGAAACAGCCGTCTAAAGCGCCTACTGGAGCTTGATGCACCGGAGATCATTATAAGGAACGAAAAGAGGATGTTGCAAGAAGCCGTTGATGCGTTATTTGACAACGGTCGCCGTGCAAATGCCGTAAAGGGCGCAAACAAACGCCCTCTTAAATCCTTAAGCGAGATCATCAAAGGAAAACAGGGTCGCTTCCGTCAGAATTTGCTAGGAAAGCGCGTGGACTTCTCGGGACGTTCCGTCATTGTTGTCGGACCAAAGCTAAGGATGGATCAATGCGGTCTGCCTAAGAAAATGGCACTAGAGCTGTTTAAGCCGCATTTGCTCGCTCGCCTTGAGGAAAAAGGCTATGCAACGACCGTAAAACAAGCTAAAAAGATGATAGAGGATAAGACGAACGAGGTTTGGGAGTGCCTAGAGGAGGTCGTTAAAGACCATCCGGTCATGCTAAACCGCGCTCCGACACTTCACAAGCTCTCTATCCAGGCGTTTCACCCGGTACTTGTCGAGGGCAAGGCTATCCAGCTTCACCCGCTCGTTTGTGCCGCTTTCAATGCCGACTTTGACGGCGATCAGATGGCTGTTCACGTGCCGCTAAGCCAAGAGGCGATCGCAGAGTGCAAAATTTTGATGCTAAGCTCGATGAATATCTTGCTTCCTGCAAGCGGCAAAGCGATAACTGTCCCTAGCCAAGACATGGTCCTTGGAATTTATTATCTAAGTCTTGAGCGAAACGACGAGAAGGGCGCAAATAAAATTTTCTCTAGCGTCGATGAGGTCATGATAGCCGAGGAGGCCAATACTCTTGGTCTGCACGCAAAGATCAAGACTATGGTCGATGGCAAGACTATGTTCACTACAGCCGGCCGCTTGATACTTCGCGCGATATTGCCTGATTTTGTCCCGGATAACATGTGGAACAAGATAATGAAGAAAAAAGATATCGCGAATTTAGTTGATTATGTCTATCGCAACGGCGGGCTAGAGGTCACGGCTGATTTTCTTGATAAGCTTAAGAATTTAGGCTTTAGATACGCTACAAAGGCTGGAATTTCAATATCTATCGCAGATATCATCGTGCCGGAGAGCAAGCAAAAGCATATCGACGAGGCAAAGAAAAAAGTCCGCGAAATTCAGCGTCAATACGGAGCTGGCTTGCTTACTGACTCTGAGAGATATAATAAGATCGTCGATATTTGGACCGATACGAATAACACCGTCGCAGGCGAGATGATGAAGCTCATCCAAAACGATAAGGGAGGTTTCAACTCTATTTATATGATGGCGGACTCCGGTGCGAGAGGCTCTGCGGCGCAGATCCGCCAGCTTGCCGGTATGCGCGGTCTGATGGCAAAACCTGACGGCTCTATCATCGAAACGCCTATCACTTCAAATTTCCGCGAGGGTCTAAATATGATGGAGTACTTCATCTCGACCCATGGCGCTAGAAAAGGTCTAGCTGATACCGCTCTTAAAACGGCAAATGCCGGTTATTTAACAAGAAAGCTCATCGACGTGGCGCAAAATGTGAAGGTCACTATGCATGACTGCGGTACTCACGAGGGCGTCGAGATAACCGACATCACCGAAAACGGCGAGCTAATCGAGAGCCTGGAAGAGCGCGTTTTAGGACGTGTTTTGGCAGATGACGTTATCGATCCGATAACAAATGAAATTTTATTCTCCGAAGGCACACTGCTTGACGAGGAAAAGGCAAAGACCATCAGCGAAGCGGGCATAAAATCAGTAAGCATAAGAACGCCTATCACATGCAAAGCGCCAAAAGGCGTCTGCGCTAAATGCTACGGTATAAATTTGGGCGAAGGCAAGCTCGTAAAACCCGGCGAGGCTGTGGGCATCATTTCGGCTCAATCTATCGGCGAGCCTGGAACTCAGCTAACGCTTAGGACTTTCCACATCGGAGGAACGGCCTCCACCGAGCAGCAAGATCGTCAAGTCATAGCCCAAAAAGAGGGCTTCATAAGGTATTATAACCTTAACACTTACGAAAATAACGGCAAAAGGATCGTTGCAAACAGGCGAAGCGCTGCCGTATTGCTGGTCGAGCCAAAGATAAAATCTACGATCGACGGTAAAATAGAGATAGAATTTGCCCACGAAGACGTAAATATCACGATCAAAGGCAAAAAAGAAGAGGCCAAATATACGATAAGAAGAAACGATCTGGCTAAGCCAAACGAGCTTGCGGGCGTAAGCGGCAAGATCGAAGGAAAGATGTATATACCATACTCAAGCGGCGATAAAGTAGCTGCGAACGAGAGTATCGTAGAGATCATCAAAGAGGGCTGGAACGTGCCCAATCGTATCCCGTTTGCCAGCGAGCTTAAGATCGCCGACGGCGAGCCTGTGACGCAGAAAATTTTGGCTGATGCGAGCGGAGTGATAAAATTCTTTATATTAAACGGTGATTATTTGGATCGTTTAAAAGATATCAAAAAGGGACACAAGGTCACAGAAAAAGGCCTATTTGTCGTAGTTTCCGACAAAGACGGTCGTGAGGCGGTCCGCCACTATATACCAAGAAATTCTATCATCCAGCTTTCCGATAATGAAAACGTGGAGGCAAAAAGCGTCATCGCGCTTCCTGAAAATAGCGATAAACTCGTTATTGCAGAGTGGGACCCTTATTCTACTCCGACTATCGCCGAGGAGGCGGGCGTGGTCTCTTACGAGGATATCGAGCCTGGATATTCCGCCGCCGAGCAGTTTGACGAGGCGACAGGACAAAGCCGTCTTGTCATCAACGAGTACTTGCCAAGCGGAGTCAAGCCGACCATCGTCGTTGCGACTAAAAATGGCGGTATGATAAAATATCAACTCGATCCAAAGACCGCGATATTCGTAGCTGACGGTGCCGAGGTCGCTCAGGCCGATGTGCTCGCCAGGACGCCAAAGGCGGTCGCAAAATCAAAAGATATCACCGGCGGTCTTCCGCGTGTCAGTGAGCTATTTGAGGCTAGACGTCCGAAAAATACGGCTATAGTTGCCGAGATCGACGGCGTAGTTAGATTTGACAAGCCGCTTCGCTCTAAAGAGCGCATCATCATCGAGGCCGAAGACGGCGCTACCGCCGAATACTTGATCGATAAGACGCGTCAAATTCAAGTCAGAAACGGCGAATTCGTCCATGCTGGCGAAAAGCTTACCGATGGCTTGATATCAAGCCACGATATCTTGAGGATCTTGGGCGAAAAGGCGTTACATTACTATCTGATAAGCGAAATTCAGCAAGTTTATCGCCGACAAGGTGTCGCGATCGCAGATAAGCACATCGAGATCATCGTCTCTCAAATGCTTCGCCAAGTAAAGATCGTAGATAGCGGAAATACAAATTTCATTGTCGGCGATATGGTCTCAAGAAATAAATTTAAAGAGGAGAACGAGCGCATAATGAAAATGGGTGGAGAGCCGGCGATAGCCGAGCCGATCCTTCTTGGCGTCACGCGTGCGGCTATCGGAAGCGATAGCGTCATCTCGGCTGCATCTTTCCAAGAGACCACAAAGGTCCTCACGGAGGCATCGATCGCAGCGAAATTTGACTATCTCGAAGATCTAAAAGAAAATGTCATCTTGGGTCGTATGATACCAGTGGGCACAGGTCTTTATAAAGATAAAAAGATAAAAATCAAGCAAATTTGACGCAAGAGCCTCATTTTGAGGCTCTTTATTATTTACTTTCTTCTTATACAATCCTATTAAAATTTAAGATCCAAAAGGACTATCGATGAAAAATCAAGATTTAGGACTGCTTTTTGTGAGGCTTGGCCTTGGCATTTGCCTGTTTATGCATGGCTTTAGAAAGCTTACAGGCGGCATCGGCTTTATAAAATCGATGGTAGCTTCGGCCGGGATGCCGGAATTTTTCGCTTATGGCGTTTATATCACCGAGGTTTTGGCTCCGCTTATGCTGATCATCGGGTTTTATTCGAGAGTCGCCGCAGCTATAATCACTGCAAATGCGCTGTTTATAGTTTATCTTGCGCATCCAAATTTCTTGGCTCTTACCGGACACGGCGGCTTTGAGGCTGAAATTTTATATCTTTATATGGCTATGGCTCTTTGCACGATCTTTTGTGGAAGCGGCAAATATGCCATCAAGGCGGACTAAAATTTAGCTTTTGTTACATTTTACTAATCAAATATAAAAATCTTATTTTTAATATTAAATTTTTATAATATCTTAAGCCTTTAGAATATAGATTTTTAATAAATCTAAATTTAAGGAGGCTGTCATGTCTGGCGAAAAGTTGAAGCCGACGTTCTTGCAAAGCGTTACGCCGGTTTTGGTCATGATTTTCGGACTTGCTTTGGGAGTGGGCTACTACAAGCTTAAAGTCGAACCTATCATTTTGACCTCGGCGCTCGTTGCCGGGCTCATCGCCTGGCGGCTTGGCTACTCTTACAAAGAGCTCGAAGTGGGTATAATCGACAAAATTTCAAGCTCGCTTCCGGCGCTCATGATACTTTGGGTCGTGGGCCTACTTATTGGCTCGTGGATGTTTTCCGGCACGATACCGATGATCATCTACTACGGCGTCGGGATCATCAGCCCAAAATACCTCGTCGTTACCGCCTTTTTGATATGCGCCATCCTATCGACCGTCACAGGTACGTCCTGGGGGTCGGCCGGCACGGTGGGCGTAGCTGTGATGGGTATCGCTCAGGGTCTTAATGTAGATCTGGCTGCGACTGCCGGAGCCGTCGTAGCAGGAGCTTATTTTGGCGATAAGCTCTCTCCGCTTTCAGATACTACAAATTTAGCCCCGATAGCCGCAGGCTCGGAGCTTTACGAGCATATCAGACATATGCTTTACACGACCGTGCCGGCTACTATCGTAGCGATCGTCGTTTATCTTTTTATAGGCTCGGGCGCAGCGAGCGGTAGTGATGTCTCGGCATCGATACTGTCGCTTCAGACCGAGCTTGATAGAGTTTTTGACTTTCACGTTATCCTTTTTCTGCCGGCGATTTTAGTCCTAGCGGGCTCTTTTTTAAAATGGCCGACCATACCCGTGATGCTCATATCGTCTTTTATGGCTGTATTGTTTGGTGTATTTTTACAGGGCTTTAGCCTCAAAAACGGTCTGATATCCGTGATGAGCGGCTTTAATCTAAACATGAGCGGACTTGATGGTGAATTTTCAAAAGATATGATGAAGCTTTTAAACAGAGGCGGTGTGAGCTCGGTAAATGCCACGACCATCCTCGTCATCTGTGCTATGGGCTTTGCCGGGATTTTATCCGTTACCGGTATGCTAAGCGTCGTGCTTCACACGATAATGTCAAAGGTCAGATCGCAAGCTGGAGTCATCATCTCGACCATATCGTCTTGTTTGACGGTTGCATTTGTGACCGGTAGCTCGTATCTGTCGATCTTGGTGCCTGGTGAGATGTTTAAGGACTTTTATAAAGAAAAGGGACTGGCGGCTAAGAATTTATCCAGAACTCTCGAGGACTCCGGCACCGTCGTCGTTCCGCTCATACCATGGTCGGCGGCCGGAGCTTATATGACGGCTACGCTTGGTGTCGCGACGGTGGAATATCTGCCTTGGGCGGTCATGAACTATATGGGTATCGTTTTTGCCGTGATCCTAGCTATCACGGGCATCGGTATAGCGCCGCTAAAAGATAAAAAGGAGGAGTGATGCTGCTCATAAAAAACGCTCAAATTTTCTCTCCTAAATTTATAGGACGTAAAGATATTTTTGTCTGCAACGGCAAGATCGTCTGCATAGATGAAAATTTAAACCCGAATTTGCCAAATTTAAAAGTGATCGAGGCTTCAAAATTTATAGCTACGCCGGGGCTCATCGACAAGCACGTTCATATCACGGGCGGTGGCGGTGAAGGCGGCTTTAAAACTAGGGTGCCCGAGATAATGCTCTCAAAATTTATAGAGGCTGGCATCACGACTGCGGTGGGGCTTTTAGGCACCGATAGTGCGACTAGAAGCGTGGAAAATTTAGTCGCAAAGGCAAACGCGCTAAATGACGAAGGTATCACTTGCTACGCTCACACCGGCGCATATAACGTACAAACCCCGACTATCACGGGCGATATACAAAAAGACATCGTATTTGTAGATAAGATCATAGGCATAAAGCTGGCCATCAGCGACCACCGCTCCTCGTCCGTCAGCAAAAATGAGCTGGCCCGCATTGTCTCGGCCGGTAGGGTCGCCGGGATGATCAGCTCCAAATCAGGCCACACTACGCTTCATATGGGCGACGGTAAAAAGGGGCTC
This sequence comes from Campylobacter sp. FOBRC14, assembly GCF_000287855.1. NCBI lineage: Bacteria > Pseudomonadati > Campylobacterota > Epsilonproteobacteria > Campylobacterales > Campylobacteraceae > Campylobacter > Campylobacter sp. FOBRC14. Next base: position 94,264 of record NZ_ALJJ01000012.1, read on the forward strand.
GGGCTAGTTTATGAGGCGTTAGAAGAATTTGACATCCCTATTACGTTTTTTCAGCCTACGCATGTAAATAGAAATGAAAATTTATTTAATGAAGCCGTTAAATTTCTAAAGGACGGCGGATATATCGATCTTACCTGCAAAAATCATCTAAGCCCGCTGGAGGCGATCAAGCGTATAAAATCCCAGGGCTTAAGCACCGATAGAATAACCGTCAGCTCCGATGGATATGGTAGCTTTTCCAGCTATGACGCTGACGGGAAGCTACTTGAGATCGGCGTTGCCAGCGTACGAGCTTTGTTTGAAGAATTTTTAAGCTTGGTAAATGACGGCTTTGGCTTGGAGGAGGCTTTGGTGTTTTTTACTACAAATGTTGCAAATTCTATCGCTATCGCCGATAAAAAGGGCAAAATTTCAATAGGATATGATGCTGATTTGCTACTTTTTGACGAAAATTTAGGGCTTGAGTATGTCATCGCGAAAGGCGAAATTTTAAAAGATGAGAACGGCTTTATCAAAAAAGGAACGTATGAGTATTGATAAAGTAAAACGGCCTTGTGTTTTGCTATTTTAAAATTTGATTAATCATTATTTAAGTTGTTTTTAAATATTATTAGGTCTTTTTAATAAATTTAGTCGAAAGGAATTACTGTGCCAACCATAAATCAATTGGTCAGAAAAGAGCGCAAGAAAGTGACCGTCAAGTCAAAATCTCCAGCGCTAAAAGAGTGCCCTCAAAGAAGAGGAGTTTGCACTAGGGTCTATACTACGACTCCTAAAAAACCAAACTCAGCTTTGAGGAAAGTTGCCAAAGTCAGGCTTACAAGCGGTTTTGAAGTTATCAGCTACATCGGCGGTGAGGGCCATAACCTACAAGAACACAGCATCGTACTGGTACGCGGCGGTCGTGTCAAGGACTTACCGGGTGTTAAATACCACATCGTTCGCGGTGCGCTAGATACTGCTGGTGTCGCAAAAAGAACTGTTGCACGTTCAAAATACGGTGCGAAACGCCCTAAAGCAGGCGCTGCTGCAGCTGCTAAAAAGTAAAATTTAGGTTCGCAGACGTTGCGTAGATTTGCAAACGTTTGAGTAAAATTTATAAAATTTGAAGGAAAAATCAAAATGAGAAGAAGAAAAGCCCCTGTAAGGGAAGTCTTACCTGATCCGATTTACGGAAACAAAGTAATCACTAAATTTATTAACTCTTTGATGTATGACGGCAAAAAAAGCGTCGCCACAGAGATCATGTATGGAGCGCTTAAAGCTATCGAGAAAAAAGGCGGCGATGTTAAAGGCATAGATGTTTTTAACGATGCTATCGAAAACGTAAAACCTATCCTAGAGGTAAAATCACGCCGTGTAGGCGGTGCGACGTATCAAGTCCCTGTGGAGGTTCGTCCTGTCCGCCAACAAGCGCTTGCGATCCGCTGGCTGATCACTTACGCTAGAAAAAGAAGCGAAAGAACCATGATAGACAAGCTGGCAAACGAGCTTCTTGATGCCGCAAATTCAAAAGGCGCATCTTTCAAGAAAAAAGAGGATACCTACAAAATGGCAGAGGCTAATAAAGCGTTTGCTCATTATCGCTGGTAAGAAAGGCACAATATGGCAGATAGAAAAACACCATTACATATGGTCAGAAACATCGGTATCGCAGCTCATATCGATGCAGGAAAAACTACCACGAGCGAGAGAATTTTATTTTTTACCGGTATGAGCCATAAGATCGGCGAGGTGCATGACGGTGCGGCCACGATGGACTGGATGGAACAAGAAAAAGAGCGTGGCATCACGATAACTTCGGCTGCGACGACTTGTTTTTGGAAACAGCATCAAATAAACCTGATCGACACTCCGGGCCACGTTGATTTCACTATCGAAGTCGAGCGTTCTATGCGTGTTCTTGACGGCGCAGTCGCGGTATTTTGCTCGGTCGGCGGCGTCCAACCTCAAAGTGAGACCGTTTGGAGACAAGCGAACAAATATCACGTTCCAAGGATCGTTTTTGTAAATAAAATGGACAGGATCGGCGCAAATTTTTATAATGTTGAAAGCCAAATCAGAAACCGTTTGAAAGCAAATCCTGTGCCTATTCAAATTCCGATCGGTGCAGAGGATGATTTTAAGGGTGTTATCGACCTTGTGAGGATGAAAGCTTATGTTTGGGAAGATGATAAAAAACCGACTGACTATGTAGAAAAAGAAATCCCGGCCGAGCTTTTGGAAAAGGCGCAAGAGTATCGCACGAAGCTCATAGAGGCCGTATCTGAAACAGACGATAGCTTGATGGAGAAATTTTTCAGCGGCGAAGAGCTAAGCGAAGAAGAGATCAAAAAAGGCATAAAAGCTGGCTGCTTAAGAATGAGCATAATCCCTATGCTTTGCGGAACAGCTTTTAAAAATAAAGGCATTCAACCGCTTTTAAATGCCGTCGTAGACTATCTACCAGCTCCGGACGAGATCGAGGCTATCAAAGGTGTTTATGAGGACGGCACGGAAGTTACCGTCGAGTCTACCGATGATGGCGAATTTGCTGCGCTTGCATTTAAGATCATGACCGATCCGTTTGTGGGACAGCTGACATTTATCCGTGTTTATCGCGGAAGTCTTGAAAGCGGTAGCTATGCTTACAATACCGTTCAAGATAGTAAGGAAAGAATCGGTCGTTTGCTAAAAATGCACTCAAACAAACGTGAGGAAATTTCAGTCCTTCATGCCGGTGAGATCGGCGCGGTAGTAGGTCTAAAAAATACCTTGACTGGCGATACTCTCGCAAGCGAGAAAGATAAAGTCATCCTTGAAAAGATGGATTTCCCTGAGCCTGTCATCTCAGTCGCCGTTGAGCCAAAGACAAAAGCCGATCAAGAGAAAATGGCGATAGCACTTCAAAAGCTAGCTCAAGAGGATCCAAGCTTTAGAGTAAATACCGATGAAGAGAGCGGTCAGACTATTATTTCGGGCATGGGTGAGCTTCACTTAGAGATCATCGTCGATCGTATGCTTCGTGAATTTAAAGTCGACGCAGAAGTAGGTCAGCCGCAAGTTGCCTACCGCGAGACTATCCGCAAACCAGTCGAGCAAGAGTATAAATATGCTAAGCAATCAGGTGGTCGTGGTCAATACGGACACGTATTTTTACGTATCGAACCGCTTGAGCCGGCTAGCGGATTTGAATTCGTCAATGATATCAAAGGTGGCGTCGTTCCAAAAGAATACATACCTGCCGTTGAGAAAGGTTGCCGCGAAGCGCTTCAAAATGGTGTGTTGGCCGGCTATCCGGTAGAAGATGTAAAAGTCACTCTATACGACGGAAGCTACCACGAGGTGGACAGCTCTGAAATGGCGTTCAAGCTTGCTGCTTCTATGGGCTTTAAAGAGGGCGCCAGAAAGGCAAATCCGGTCATCCTTGAGCCTATGATGAAGGTCGAGGTCGAAACTCCTGAAGAGTATATGGGCGATGTCATCGGCGATCTTAATAAACGCCGCGGTCAAGTTAGCTCGATGGATGAGCGCAACGGTAGCAAGATCATCACGGCTTTCTGCCCTCTAGCTCAGATGTTTGGCTACTCGACAGATCTTCGCTCAGGTACTCAAGGTCGTGCGACTTACTCTATGGAATTTGATCATTATGAAGAAGTTCCAAAGAATGTAAGCGAAGAGATCATTAAAAAGAGAAACGGCTAAAAGCTAAATTTATGCAGGTTTGTCCTCTGGCAGACCTGCTTTTAAAAATTTTAAATAAATTTTTGTCCTCATAGCTCAGCTGGATAGAGCGCAAAATTCCTAATTTTGAGGTCGTGAGTTCGAATCTCGCTGGGGACACCACTTATAAAAATTACTATCTTATTATGCTTTCTATGATTACGTAAAATCAAATTAGTTCTGTTTAGATAAAAGAATTCTCATGAGTATTTAAGCTTATCAGCTAAGTAAAATTTCATCTTTTAGCCTATTTGACTATACTAAAAAATAACAGATCAGTACTTATTAAAAAGCTAAAATTTTTATATTTTTCATAGGCTCTGTTAAAATATTTCATTGATTTTCAGCTTTCAAAGCAGGAGAATGCGAACAGCATTCGAGTAAAAACCTTGTGAAGCGACGCTATCGCCGCCGATTTACAGGGAAGCGGTAGCTGAGCGCGTAAATCGTGCTACATGTTCGGCGTCTTGCGGAGCGAGCATGGTTTGCGAAGTAAGCGTCAATAATTTATTGCAATAGAGCCTTTTCATAATTTTAACTAGATAATATTTTTTATTATCTAGTTAAAATTATTTTAAGTAAAATATGCTATAATTTCATCACAAATAAACCACAAGGAGACAAAATGTCAAAAGTTATTTCACAGTTGAATATAATCCAGGCCGATGCAAATGCGCTTTATATCAAATTCCACGATCTTCACTGGAATGTAAAGGGCATTCAGTTTTTCAGCGTGCATGAATATACCGAAAAAGCTTACGAAGATATGAGCGAAATTTTCGATGACACAGCCGAGAGAGCTATCATGCTTGGTGGCAAACCTGTCATCAAAGCTGAGGAGCTAAACAAACTAACTCACATAAAACACGAGCCAAAGGCCAGCTACACTCCGAGCGAAGTTTTAGAGATCGTTTTGGCTGATTACAAACACTTATTGGGCGAGTTTAAAAAGCTTGATAAGATCGCAGAGGGCGATACTACTACTCAAATGTATGCACAAGATCAGATAGGAAAATATGAAAAAGCTATCTGGATGCTTAGCGCTACACTTGCCAAATGATAACTAGGCGGGCCTCGGCTCGCCCCTTTATAAAATTTGTATTTTGACGATATTCAAGCTAGAAAATTTATAAAGGAGCTATCATGCAGGTAAATACAAACATCAACGCATATGCTAATCCAAACGCTAAAGAAAATCCGCAAATTTCACAATACAAAAATACTAAATCCTCGGAGCAAACCGCCTCTAAAATAAGCGCAAAAGAGATATCAAATAGTTATTTTTTGCAGTTTCAAGCCCAGTTTCTCTCAGTATCTAGTTCAAATTTCAGCGCTCAAAGTGCGGTCAGCTCACTTTTTGGCGACAGAGGTCAAAATTTTCCGCAAAATTTAGCTGAAATTTTAAAAGGCATCAACTATGACGCCATAGGATATAGCGGCAAATCCATCGACTCGCTTAGCCCGAAAGAGGCTGGCGAGCTAGTCGGAGAGGATGGATTTTTCGGGGTCAAAAATACCGCCGACAGGATAGCAAATTTCGTCATCTCGGCAGCAGGTGACGACGCACAAAAGCTTCAGGCCGGGCGAGAGGGGATACTAAAAGGCTTCAAAGATGCCGCAAAGCTTTGGGGCGGCGATCTGCCTGAAATTTCACAACACACCATCGATAGGGCGCTAGAGAGCGTCGATAAAAGGATAGCAGAGCTCGGCGGTAACGTTCTAAACGTATCGGCGTAAATTTATTTGGCTGCTATGAATGGTAGCCAAATTCTAAAATTCCTCTTTTGATCTTTCGCTTAGGCAGTAAATTCTATTTAACTTAAATTTTAAAGCATTTAAATTTATGAGCTATACTTTTTTAAAATTTTTTAGGAAAGCAAATGTCAAAATTTCATATTTTTACCATGACTTTAGCCGTGGTTGCCCTTACTGGTTGTTCATTTTTTGAAAATCAAGCGCCCAAAAAGCAAACTCCTCAAGTGCAACAAAGACTTGTTAAAAGCGCTATCAAGGGCTTCATAAAAGAGCTTCATTATGAGGATTCGAAGTATTGCTACACTATCATCGCGAGCGATACCAAAAACGCCAAATTGCCTAGTGCTAATTTTTGCTCCACCAAATATTACTACGACAAGGGCGATCTAGTGTATGCGACTTTTATCGGTAAGCAGCTTGAGAGCATGCTTCTTATCCACGAAGGAAGCTCCAGAGGCTCATTTTCCGGGATCAAAAAGCCGCAAAATGACATCGTCATAAAAAAGAAAAATATCAAAACGAATATAGAAATTCCAAAAGAAGAGAAAATAACGTTTTGATTATCCGTTGATTTACTTAGTCCTATTATAATTTCACCAAGCAATCAAAACTAGAACTCCTTTTAAGGGGCTGATGTGTTTCGCCCCTTTCTTTTTATTTTCCACTTTTAAAACTTGATTTTTCTTCGGTGCTACTTTCTAAGTTTGATATATGATTTTAGTAAAATTTTGAATTTTTAGTGTTTTTCGGTAAACGATCGGTAGCAAATTCGCTAGAATTTAGGATTTTTTAAGCTTAAAATTAAATTTTATGTATTATAATGCCCTTACACAATTTCTTAAAAGGAGAACAAATGAAACTAACAAAGATTAGTTTAGCGGCTTTGGTTGCTTTAGGTGCATTTTCAAGCGTAGCTTCAGCTACTCCACTTGAAGAAGCTATAAAAAATGTAGATCTTTCAGGATTTGCAAGATATAGGTATACAAATACAACAGAAAAAGCTTCTAAGAGCGATAGAAATACAGAGGCAAAACATAACTTTAAAATCGTAACAAATTTTAAAGCTGCGATCGACGATAATTTCTTTGGTGTATTGGGCTTGAGATATAACTCAAGTGATGCCTCTGGTCACCTAAATACTGGAACAGATACAACAAATACCACAGATACTTTTGGTGTTCATCAGTTCTATCTAGGATACACTATCGGTGGTACTACTATAACAGCTGGCAAACAAGAGATCGGCTCATTCTTTACAGATGATGCTATCGGTACAGGTGTTAGAGTAGTAAATCAAGATATCGAAGGTCTAACTCTTACAGCTTTTGCATTTGATGCTCTTGAAAATGGTAGTGAAACAGATGGAACGCTTTTTGATAATATAAGAGCTAAAAACCCTTCTACTTATCCTCTTAACGGATATAATGCAGGAAACCTTTATGCTGCAGCAGTTGTAGGCTCTTATGATCCTATAAGCTTTCAACTATGGTATGCCAGCTTGACAGAAGTAGTCGATTTACTAGCTGTTGAAGTAGCTGGAAATTTTGCTGTGACAAATGATGTTTCTATCGGTGCTAAAGCTCAATATGTGAATAGTAATGCGGACTCTGGTTTTAAAGACGCTGCAGCAGCAACTGTTCCATATGATGACGGTAACTTCTATGCAGCCGAACTTTCTACATCACTGTTTGGTTTAGATTTATCTGCCGGTTATATTGGCTGGAAAGCTAAAGATCATGGTGTAACATCATTTGCTCTAGAAGATAAGGGTCAGTTGATACAACCGGGCGAAGAGCTATTTGGCTATGATGATGCAGACTATACTTTTGCTGCTGGTAAAGGTAACTTCTGGTTTGGAACAGCCGGTTATACATACGATAAGTTCTTTGCAGGTGTTGATTATGTAAAGGGCGAAATAAAATATAGCAATGACACAAAAAACAAATATCAAGAGATCGTTCCAAGACTTGCTTATCAATACAACAAGAAACTTAAGTTTAGCTCATTCTATTCATTCCTAGAGAAAAAAGACAATGATGGAAACAAGGATAAACAAGATAAGTTAAGATTTGAGGCTAAATACTCATTCTAATTTACCCAGCTTAGTTTAATCAACTTATGCTATAATCCCAAGTTGGTATTCCCCAGCTTGGGATTTTTAAATTTAGAGCAAGATTTTAAGGAAACTTATGAAAATTTTTAAAATTTCTTTTTTGGTGTGTCTTTTTGCGGCAAGTGCATTCAGCGCTTCACAAGTGTATTATATAGAGGCCCACGGCGATTTTGGTAAAGAGCTTGCAGAGATGGCGACAAAACAGGCCAATGAAAGAAATGAAAAAATTCAAATATTTATCGATGAAGATCCGCGAAGATATAAAGACAATAGAATTTTAAAATTTGGTGTCGATAGAAAAGGCAGATATAGTGTCTCACTCGGCAAAGAGCTTTATGAAAAACAATGTCAAAGCTGTCATGGAGAAAACGCCGAGAAAAGACCTTACGGTGCAGTAGCGCTAAAAGATATGAATGCTAAAGATATCGAAGACAGCATCATTTCATATAGAAGCGACACATCTTTTGGGGGCGATGGCAAACTAATAATGCAAAATCAAGCCAAAATAACTACAAACAACGATCTTGGAGCAATTTTAGCCTATCTAAAAGGCAAAGATGCACTTGCCGATCAAGATGACCAAGCAAATAAGCCTGTTTCTACAGAGAAAAAACAGGGTAGCTATCTAAGATAAATTTTACATACGCACAAAAAGGAAGCAAGTAATGTTTGGCATAAAATCACTATTTTTTAGCATGACTTCGGCTATCGTTTTGATGATCATATTTGCCGTGGCAAGTGGTGCGGCAACGATAATCGAAAGCAAGACAAGTACGGAGCTAGCGTGGGTTTATGTATATGGTGCCGGCTGGTTCGCACTCGTTCAGGTACTGCTTGGTATAAATTTGGCTTACAATATTTTTCATTACAGACTTTTGAACATAAAAAAGCTTCCGTCTTTGCTTTTTCATTTGGGATTTTTGGTTATTTTAGTAGGCGCTGGCATCACGAGGTATTTTGGCTTTGAAGGAAACGTGCATATAAGGGAAAATACCGAAACCAACATAGTAACGACTAAGGGCTCGTATGTAAATTTTGCTGCAGACGTGGACGGCAAGGAGATTTCCGCTTCGGTGCCTAGAGGCGTTGAAAATATAAACAAAGAGGGGTTTGACATCGCGCTAAAGCTCGCGGATGCGGACGCAAGACTTAAATTTATCGAGTATATCCCCAAGGCTTCTTATAAATTCGTAGACGATCCAAGTGGTAAACCGGTGATCGAGCTCGTTATATCCGACGAGACAAACAGAGAAGAGGTGTATTTGCTAGACGGCGAAGAGGCTTTGGCGGGCGAGATCAGCTTTATTTTTAATGCCAAGCCACGAGAGGGGCAAAAATATGTGTTGTTTGAGTTAAAAGATGGTAAATTTAGCGTGACTTCAAATCAAAAAATCTCAAAATTCTCGATGAGTGATAATGCAAAAATAGAGCTTGACGCGGGTAGCGTGAATGAGTTTGCCCCTATGAATCTATATAGCGTAAACGGTATAAATTTCGCACCGCAGTTTATATCTGCCAGTGCCGCAAGGAAGCTAGTCACGACCCAAGATAGCGAATTTGACGCGATAATAGCCCAGCTTAGCTATAAAGGCGAAAATAAGGAGATGACATTGTTTTACAACCTCATAGAGCCTGCTCGCACGACTATCGGCGGGCAAAATTTCATAGCTTCTTGGGGGCCGCAGCAGATCAAACTGCCTTTTAGCTTATTTTTAAAAGACTTCGAGCTAAAGCGCTATCCCGGCTCAAATTCTCCTATGAGCTATGCCAGTGATGTCGTCGTAAAAGATAGTGTCAGCCCTAGTTTTGATTATAGGATTTACATGAATCACGTGCTTGACTACGATGGGTATAGGTTTTTCCAAAGCTCATACGATAGAGACGAGAGGGGAACGATACTCTCCGTAAACAAAGACCCAGGCAAAATTCCTACATATATCGGTTATTTTTTACTTGGTCTTGGCTTTTTACTAAACGTCATAAATCCTGGCAGTCGTTTTAGAAAGCTCGCAAATCTCATAGATAATGAAGCGGCTAAAAAGGTAGCGGCATGTATCGCGGCATGTCTTATCGTGTTTGGAGCTAACGAGGCCAAAGCAAGTGACTTTTTGCCTCAGATAAGCCCCGAACACGCCCAAAAGCTCTCAAGACTCCTTGTGCAAAGCCCAGATGGTAGGATAAAGCCTTTTGATACTTTAAGCAAAGAAGTTTTAAACAAAATTCACAGACAAGACAGCATCGGCTCGCTAAATTCCAACCAAGCCATGCTCTCTATAATGGTGACGCCTGAATTTTGGCGAAGCGAGCCTATCATCGCTCTTGGCTTTAGCAAGGAGCTAAAAAAAGACATAGGCGTAGATGAAAATGCAAAATATGCAAGCTTCAATGACTTTTTCAAGGTCGGCAAAGATGGCGGTAGCGAGTATAAGCTCACGAAATTTGCAGAGATCGCAAATCGCAAGCATCCCGGCTCACGCGGCACTTTTGACAAAGACGTCATCAAGGTCGATGAGCGTTTAAACGTCTTTTATATGATTTTTATAGGTGAAATTTTCAAAATTTTCCCTAAGCAAGATGACCCTTCCAACTCTTGGTATTCGCCGGCATCTGCGATGATGTATTTCTCACCGGAGGAGGCAAATCTCGTAGTTACCATGATGAAGGATTATTTTACCGCCGTAGACGAGGCTACTAGGACGCAGGATTGGAGTAAGGCCGACGCGTCGCTTGATAAAATTTTCGAGTATCAGAAAAAATACGGCTCTGCGATAATGCCTAGCGAGAAAAAGGTAGAGATCGAAATTTTGTTCAATAAATTTAAGATATTTGACCGTTTGATCCCGGTTTATCTGCTCGCAGGTTTGGTGCTTTTGTTATTCGTTTTCGTGAAAATGCTCGCGCCAAAGGTCAAGATAAGCGGCATAGTGAGAGTAGTCTATGGTGTCAATATCCTAGCCTTTATAGCTCATACCATAGGGCTTGGGCTAAGATGGTATATAGCCGAGCATGCACCTTGGAGCAACGCATACGAGTCGATGGTCTATATCGCTTGGGCCCTTGGCCTTTCTGGCATAATATTCTCAAAACGCAGTCCTATCGCGATCGCGCTGACATCGATACTAGCAGGCGTTACGTTATTTGTCGCGCATCTTAGCTGGATGGATCCGCAGATAACCACTCTCGTGCCCGTGCTTCAGAGCTATTGGCTGACGATACATGTATCTGTCATCACAGCGAGCTATGGATTTTTAGGACTTTGCGCGCTCCTTGGAGGATTTACGCTCATCCTTATCATAATGCAAAATAAGCGCAAGCCAAACCCCGAGATCACGCGTAATATCTTGGAGGCTACTAGAATAAACGAGATGGCGATGATACTTGGACTAAGCCTTCTAACACTTGGAAATTTCCTAGGTGGTGTTTGGGCCAATGAGAGCTGGGGCAGATATTGGGGCTGGGACAGCAAAGAGACTTGGGCCCTTGTTTCGATACTAGTTTATGCGGCGGTGCTTCACATGAGATTTATACCAAAGCTAAACAACCAATACGCATTTGCTGTCGCATCGTTTTTTGCTTATTGGGCGATCTTGATGACATATTTTGGTGTAAATTTCTATCTTGCTGGCATGCACTCTTATGCCGCTGGAGACCCGTTACCGATACCGGACTTTGTTTGGATAGGTATAGGCATTATGTTTGCGATGACCTTTTTGGCCTTTCCAAAGCGTAAAATTTGCACGAAGCTTTAAAATTTAATGACTCCTATCAAAAGCATCGCTTTAATTTGTATCGTAATTTTACTCATAGCTGTCGGCGGGCTTTTTTATCTATTTTTAAAGATTATTAAAAATCGGGCGGAGCCTGCCTTTAAAGAGGTTTTACCCGATCTGCCAAAAGATAAAAAGATCGAGATAGACGATCTTGTAAAATTTGCCTCAGACAGCACTATCAACAAGAACGAGCTTTTTACGTTAGTGAGAATTTTTACCGAGCAGATGAGCATACCGTCTAAAAATGGTGATAAAGCCCCAAAAGAAGCCAGTAACTATCTAAATTTCATAACGCTTGTTTGCAGGCATAAAAATGTCGATGCAAAGCTCATAAGCTACCTAAATAACGAGACTAAAAAGAAAAATCCGACCTATGTTTTAGAGATCGAAGAGTATGAGAAGCGAGGTTTGGATACCAGGAAAGTTCGTAAATAACTTCATTAAGCCTTACTTTAGGAACGATCAACAAACGCATACGAACAGCATTGGCAACGAAAATCAGTAAATAAGGTGGCGATAAGCTCGTTAATAAGATTTAACTACGCTAGAACATTTAAAATTTGGCTCTGTTACAATATTTTATTGATTTTTAGATTTTAAAGCGAAGTCAAACCTTGTGAAGCGACGCTATCGCCACCGATTTTTACTTCGTGTTACGCACTCGTAACGAGACTTCGCTACGAGGACAGGGAAGCGGTAGCTGACCGCGTAAATCGTGCTATATGTTCGGCGCTTTGCGGAGTGAGCAGGGTTTTTGCTTCACTTCGTTCGCAACTGCAAAGCAGAAGTGAAGCAAGTGTCAATGATTTATTATAACAGAGTCTTAAAATTTTTTAAAACAAAGCTAAATTTTAAAAACAAACTCGCTTACATAGCTTTCTTGATTTATCAGCAGGAGCGAGTGGCTACGAATTCAAAATTTAAGGCAAATTTATCCCGAATTTTAGGCAGGCGCCATAAACCATCGCACTCATCAACCCCGCGAAAAATCCCGCTATCATATCATCGCCCATGACGCCAAGTCCGCCTTTTACATTTTTATCCACGCGGCCGATGACGGATGGTTTTTTGATGTCTAGGAGCCTAAAAAAGGCGAACGATAGTAAAATTTGCGAGATCGTACCGCCGCTTATGGCTACTGCGAGCCAGACGCCGGCTACTTCGTCGATCACGATGTGCGAGCTGTCGTGGATACCGATTTGCGCTTCATATCTATCTATGATACTTATGCTGATCAAAAAAAGTAAAATACTTGCCAGAAAAAGTGTAGTCGGCGAGAACGCCCAAAGTATCGCTACTGCTACTACTGTGCCGGCGATAGAGCCCCAAGTACCGGGAGCTTTTGGCAGTAGCCCGAAGCCAAAAAATGTCAAAAATAGCTTTTGCATAAATTTCCTTATGTCATCGACGAGGTTTGATAAAGCTTCATCAGCTCTTCATAAAAATCGCGGTCGGTGCGTTTTTCTAATAGCCCCGAATTTACGAACAGATCGTCGCAGAGCTTTTGCACGTCCTTGAAGCGGTTTGGAAAGAGCTCGCTTAAAATGAATGCCGAAATTTCAGGTCGCACGAGGATAGCTGGTGGCATGATACCCTTAAAAAGCAGCTCTTTGATGATGTCCGGATGATATTTGATGTGGTGATGTTGCCCGTGAGGGCAAGTCTTCGTGCTTACGAGTGTGCGGCACTGGTTGCAATAAACTAGCTCGGGTAAGACTATGATCTCTATCGCCAGCTCGTTTTTGTATCGATCAAGGATCGTATGCGCCTCGTTGTGGTCGTAAAACATACCGATACCGGCATGATTTTGTCCGATGACTAGCTTATTTGCACCAAATGAGCGCGCAGCGATACATTCTAGCGTAGGATTTGTGTGTGAGCTAAAAAGCGTCGTATTTTCAAGGGGAAAGACGAATACGCGCTTTTCTGGTAAATAGTTTTGGTTGAAAAATTCCAGCACTCGCTTTCTGATGGCGTAGTCTATATGGTTTTCTTGCAGCGTCCTCACCAAAAATACGATGACTAGGTCGGCTTTGTCGACCGTCATGCGAATGAGCCTTTCGTGCGCGCGGTTAAAAGGGTCGGCGGTCAAAAACACTGACGTTATCTTTTTGGCGTTTATCTCTTTTATGACGTTTTTTAGCCTGAATTTTGCATCTTTTATGCTCTCGTCATAAATTTCAAACTCACCGCTGATTGCGTATTCGCCCAGCTGTAGCTGTCGTCCGTTGGCTGATTCGTTGGCTAAAAATATATTTTTTTCTCGTGTAAATTTATCAAGCTTGAAAATTTTATCTATGTCGATGTGCCCGACGTTTCTGCCCTCTAGTACTAAATTTACGCGCTCTCCTGCACTTAGTTGCTTTATCGTGTGCTGATTTATCTCGCTTGGCGGGGCGAAGCCAAAGGAGTAGGGCATCGGCTCACCCTCGAAATAGCCGCTTTCATTGGCCAGTCTTATCTGCTCGTCGTCCATAAGGGCGCTGAAATTTGAGATGACTTGATTTTTTATGAGTTCCAGCGTACCAAATACTTCGGTGTTTATGATGATGGATTTATTTTTTCTTGAGGATGTCATATTTTTTTCTCTTTTCCCAAAGTGATTTGCGTGAAATTCCTAGTTTCTTGGATAGCTCGGTATCGGGAAATCTATCTTGATAGTTCGTGATGATGTATTTTATATAATCATCGATCGTGACGATCTCGTCGATACTGAAAAGATTTTCGCCGTTTGAGATATCAAGCGTTTCAAATGACACTTTTTGCTCAAAGTCGCTGGTCGAGATTATCACCTTGCGTTTATACACGAGCGATAAAATTTTGTCTCTTTCATCTTGTTTTAGCAGCTGAAAGCTCGAGATGTATACGTAGTCATCGTGATTTTGTCTTAAAATTTTTTCTATTTGAGCCAGCTTGGTCGCGGGCAAAAATATAAACGGAATTTTTGTCATTTTCATATAATTATGAACGAATTTATCGGCGTAGGCGATCTTTGAGGTGCGTATTAAAAGCGGGAATTTCACCTTTTTTGGCTCGAATTCGTCTATCTTTAAATTCCTCAAACTATAATCGACATAGCTCTCGTAGTTTCGCAGCATGCCCTGTAAGCGTCTGTGCTCCTCGAAATGATTCATCTTACGCACGAGCTCTTCTATCATGAACGGCTTTTGTATGTAGTCGTCAGCACCCGCCTGGATGGGTTTTAGCACGGTATCGTTGCTGATGTATGCGATTAGCAAGATGATGATCGAGCTTTTAAATTTTTCTATTATCGGGTAAAAATCCTGTCCCGGGAGTGTGGTAGAAAGTAACACTACATCAAACTCTTCGTCCTTAAAGGCCTCCTTCGCACTCTTTGCTATCTCGCACTCATGCCCCAGATCAGCGAGCTTCGTAGCCATCGAGCCAGCCAAATATATCTCGTTTTCAACTATTAAAATTTTCATCATTTCGTCCAATCATAGTATTTCAAATTTGCACTTGCTATCACGGCTATGCCCTCGCCGCGCCCTACAAAGCCAAGCTTTTCTGTCGTGGTAGCTTTTACGTTTATGCGGTTTGGCGTCAAATTTAGCGCACCCGCGATATTTGCCTCCATTTTACGCTTGAATTTTGAAATTTTAGGGCGCTCAGCCATGATCGTGATATCGGCATTTACCAGCTCAAAGCCTACGCTTTGCACCTTTTTATAGGCCTCTTGCAGTAAAAGTAGCGAGCTTATGCCCTTAAATTCAGCGTCTGTGTCAGGAAAGAGCTCGCCTATATCGCCAAACCCGGCAGCTCCTAATATCGCGTCCGTTAGCGCATGAAGCGCTACATCGCCGTCGCTGTGAGCCTTGAGGCCAAATTCATATTCGATCTTTTCTCCGCAAAGCCACAGCTCGCGTCCGCGCTCAAATTCATGCACGTCAAAGCCGGTGCCCGTAAAATGCTCGTTTGAAGGAGGGATCAGACAGGGGATCTTGGCGAGGTCGCTTTTAGTCGTGATCTTGTGCGCTCTCTCATCGCCAAGCACGTGCCATACGCTAGCTCCAACAGCTCTCATCGCGGAGCTGTCGTCGGTGTAAAGAGTATCGGTCTCAAGCGCTTGTTTTAGCAAATTCGTCTTTGAAAGCTGCGGCGTTTGGATGAGCTTTATCTTTTCTCTGTCTATCGCTTCGTCGCCAAAATACGCAGTATCGGCGATCTTAAGCGCCGGAACTACGCAGTCGGCTTGCTTTGAGCCTTCTATTATCTTGCTAAAAAGCTCGTGTGTGATGCAAGGGCGGGCGATGTCGCTAACTAGTACGAACTGGCTGCTGACTAAATTCAGTGCATTTTTCAGGCTTTGCTGACGTGTGTCTCCGCCGATCACAAATTTATAATGAGGGGCGAATCTAGCCATGTATTCGCACTCTTTGCTCACGACGATTATATCTTTGAACGTGTAAAATTCACTCAAATTTTTTGTAGCGGCCAGCCAAAGCGGATCGGAGCCGATACGTAGCCATTGCTTTTTTACCGGTAGCTCAAAACGGCTGGAATTCCCAGCTCCAAGCATGATGAGAGAGATATCTAGCAAAATTTTTCCTTATATTTATTTTGGCTGAAATGTTACGATATTATACACCTACAAAACTTGTATTAAACTTTTGGCTCTATTTGTGAAGTCTTTATTTTAAGAATTTCAAAACCAAGAGCATTTTTGTTAAAGCATAAAAGAAGTTAAATTGCAGTAAAATTATCCGAATTTTGATATTAGGAAATTTGATGAGAGAAGAGTGGCTTGACGCCCGAAAAAACGATGCGACGCCTACACAGATGTATTACGCTAAAAACGGCATCATAACCCCCGAGATGCGCTATGTCGCGGATGTCGAGGGGCTTGAGGCGGAGTTTGTCAGGCAGCGCGTAGCTAGTGGTGCGATGATAATCCCCGCAAACATAAAACATAAAAATTTAGTCCCGATGGCGATCGGCATAGACGCTAAGACGAAGGTAAATGCAAATATCGGGAATTCAAGCCTTGCTAGCGATATCGATGGCGAGCTTGAAAAGCTTAGAGCTTGTCTGAAATACGGAGCCGACACGGTCATGGATCTAAGCACAGGTGGCGATCTAGACGCCATACGCGAGGCTATCATAGCAAATTCCAGCGTTCCTGTAGGCACCGTGCCGATGTATCAGATCATTCACGATGTGTGCGACCTTGAAAAGCTAAACAAAGACGTGATGCTTGAAGTCATTGAGCGTCAGGCTAGTCAGGGAGTGAGCTACTTTACGATACACGCGGGCTTTTTGCTGAAATTTATGCCTCTTATCTCAAAGCGCAAGATGGGTATCGTAAGTCGCGGCGGCAGTCTGATGGCCAGCTGGATGATGCACTATCATAAAGAAAATCCATTTTACGAAGCATTTGATGAAATTTTGGATATTTGTGCGAAGTATGACGTCGCACTTTCGCTTGGCGATAGCCTGCGTCCGGGCTGCTTGTATGACGCTACTGACGAAGCGCAGCTAAGCGAGCTGAAGGTGCTTGGCGAACTCACGCTTCGTGCGTGGGAGAAAAACGTGCAGGTCATGGTCGAAGGTCCAGGTCACATACCGCTAAACCAAATCGAATACAACGTAAAAATCGAGCAAGAGTGGTGTCATAATGCGCCGTTTTATGTGCTCGGGCCGCTAGTAAGCGATATCGGGGCGGGGTATGATCATATCACTTCGGCTATCGGCGGAGCGATCGCGGCCAGTCACGGTGTGGCGATGCTTTGTTACGTGACGCCAAAGGAGCATTTGGGGCTGCCAAACGCAAACGACGTCAGAGACGGCATAATCTCTCATAAGATCGCAGCACATGCGGCTGATGTCGCACGCGGTAGGACAGGAGCCATAGAGCGAGATCACGCGATGAGCGATGCTAGGTATAACTTTGACTGGAACAAGCAGTTTGAGCTCGCACTTGACCCTGATAAAGCTCGTGAGCTTCACGACGAGAGCCTGCCTCAAGACGTGTTTAAAGAGGCGGAATTTTGCTCGATGTGCGGACCGAAATTTTGCGCGTATAAAATTTCAAGAAAAATCATAAAGGAGAAAGATGTTAAGTAAAGAACAGATCATGGAGCGCCTAAAGGGCGTAGTTTATCCCGGATTTGAAAAGGATATAGTAAGCTTTGGCTTTGTTAAAAACGTGCAAGCGGGCGAAATCATAAAGATAGATGTGGAGATCGTCAGCTCAAATCCTGACATAGCAAACGAACTAAAAGCAGATATCTCGCGCGTGCTTGGTGGAGCGGCGGCCGAGATAAACATCATCCAGCCAAAGATGCCTCAAGAGAAGTCGAACTCTCAGAGCGGTAAAAATATCGCGCCGCAGATCAAAAATTTCGTAATGGTAAGCTCCGGCAAAGGCGGCGTGGGTAAAAGCACCACGACGCTAAATTTAGCCATTTCGATGGCGAAGCTTGGTAAGAAAGTAGGCCTGCTTGACGCTGACATCTACGGACCAAATATCCCACGGATGTTAGGAGAGCTCAACACTCAGCCTCAGGTCATGGGGAATAAGCTAAAGCCGATACTCAGCCACGGCATAGAGATGATGAGTATGGGCGTGCTGATGGAGGAGGGTGCTAGCCTCATTTGGCGCGGATCGATGATCATGAAGGCGATCGAGCAATTGCTAAAAGACGTGCTCTGGAGCGAGCTGGACGTACTTTTCCTCGATATGCCTCCCGGAACCGGCGATGCGCAGCTCACACTCGCACAAAGTGTGCCGGTGACCGCCGGTGTATGCGTCACAACGCCGCAAGTAGTCGCGCTTGATGACAGCAGACGCGGGCTTGACATGTTTGAAAAACTTCACATCCCGATCGCCGGTATCGTCGAAAACATGAGCGGCTTCATCTGCCCTGATAATGGCAAAGAGTATGATATCTTTGGCAAAGGCACGACCGAGGAGCTGGCTAAAATTTATAAGACTAAAATTTTAGCCCAAATTCCGATCGAGCCAGCGGTGAGGATAGGCGGCGATAGCGGCAAGCCAGTGAGCTTTTACGAGCCAAATTCCGTCACTGCCAAACGCTACGAGCAAGCTGCGCGCGAGCTTTGGGACGCGATAGAGACCATAAATAACGAAGGCGGCGCGGACAACTCCGCTATCCAGCCGGTAAATGACGGTAAGAGCGCGTGCAGTAAGTAAATTTTAGGGTCAGATGACCCTAAAATCAGCTCCCGAATGCCCAAACAAAATACAGTAACAATAAAATGGCGAATAACAAAATTACAGTTTCGTGCTTACCGCCTCGTTTGGCTAGCTCCTCATCGCTTTGCATATCTAAAATTTTGACAAATCTGCTGCAAACTATAAATTTCGCAGATACTGCACACGAATAAGCGATTATTAGTGTTGGAAGCAAGCCTGCAACAGGGATAAAAACGCATACCAGCAAGGTACAAAGCATAGCCGTATAGGCCTTTCTATAAAGAAAGAAAAATAGTGTTGCAAAAAACGCCCACCAGCTCCAAGTCGCTTTAAATGTGAATTCATTTGCTTGCGGGTCGAGAAATTTTTCACAAGCGCTTGCGTAAATCTCGACCTTTTCCGGTGTTTGAAGGTAAATTTCAAGCTTTTCTCGAAGCGTTTTGGGATCGCTTAAAATTTGCTTTTGATACTCTGATAGCTGCATATAAATCCTTGATAAATTTTGGTAATACTAACAAAATTTCGCCGGATTTAGCTTATTAAATTTAAAATTTCCTCTGAATTTTCACACTTTTCAAGCTCGTTTAGCCTTTCAAAAAGCCGTTTGTTTTCTCCTAAATCTTTTGTACATTCATAAAATTTAGACGCCATTTCATCCGTACTTAGCGGGTTTTGCGGATTGCCCTTTGCAAGTAGGCATTTGCCATTTAAAATTTCACCGTTTTCAAGCGTGATCTTTATCTTAACGGGCGAGGTTCCGATGAAGCCTAGCTTTTTAAACTCATCATCGACACTTACGTAAATTTTTCGCATAAACTCTTGTATTTGCGGATCTGCCACCTTTTCGTTCGTGTATTCGCCTAGGCCTGCACCACCGTAAAATAGCGCCGATGCGATAGCGTAACGCATCGAAAATTTAGCCTGCAAGGCATCGGTCGGAAACTCGTAGTTTAGCTCTTTTGGTGCAAGGAGTGAGCACCCTACATCTATACGTTTTATATCTCTAAAATTTAGACCGTATTTTGGCCCCATTTCAAGTGCAAGGTCGATCGCCGGATGAGCGCCGCTGCAGCTTGGATACCTTTTGAAAATCAGCCCGTTTTGTAGCAAATCCCAAGTATCGCCAAATTTTAAATCTACCTCGCCCTCATAAATTCCGCCAAAAGTTTGCATAAAGCCGTCCACACCTTCAAAACTATAAGGCGACGAGCTAAGCCCGCAGCCTGCAAGCAAAAGCGAGTCTATGCCGTTAAAGCATGCCATTCCTGCATGATAAGCTTTTACCGAAGTGCCAAAATTTGCTCTCACTCCGCTGGCTTTGGACGCAGCGATGCCAAGCGCGCTTATGATCTCGCTTTTGCTTGATCTTTTAAGCACTGCCGCCGCTACGACAGCCCCAAATACTCCAAATACACTCGTCGTATGCCAGCCGTTTTGAGAGACCTCGGGCATAGCGCAAAGTGCTAGTTTGTGCATGACTTCGCTTGCTAGTGCATAGGCTAGTATCATGTCTTTGCCGCCAAGGTTTAAATTTTCGCTCAGAGTAAAGCAAACTGGAGCGATGACTACGCTGGGATGTCCTATCGTGCTTAGGCTCACGTCGTCAAAATCAAGCGAGTGCGATGAGACAGCGTTTATCATAGCGGCTAGTTGGACGGAGCTTTTAAAGCCGTGGCAAAATACGCTAGCTTCACGCTTTTTGCTGTTAAGCTTTGCGTATTTTATCATCGCCATGACATTTTTATGCCTTGCTCCGGCGACGCTCACGCCTACGTAATCAGTAAAAGCCATCTTTATGATATCTATGAGCTTTGGCGGCAAGTCCTCATAGGAGGTCTCTTGCACGAATTTCGCCACTTTTTCAAATGCCGTCTCTTTCATCGAGCACTCCTTAAATTTAAGCCAGATCGTAAAGCTTTTTATATTTTTTGATGATACTTGCACTTTTTTGCGGATATATCATCACGAAAGGATCTAGCACCTCGTCCGCTTCGTCCGGCTTTAAAATTTTAAGCTCGAGTACGACCTCTTTTACGCTTTTATCCTCTTCAAATGCCTTTCTTGCGACTTTCGTGCCGACTTTATAGCCAAATATCGATGAAATTATCGTTGAAAGTGCGGTCGAATCGTTTGCAAATTTAGCGCATATTTGCTCGTTTGGTTCAAGCCCGTCGATGCACTTGTTGGCAAATATAATAAGCCCGTTTTGAAGCAGTTTAAAGGACTCGCATAAATTTTTGATGATGACCGGTTCCCAGACGTTTAGATCGAGCTCCCCGCCCTCTACCGCCATCGTGATAGCTACGTCGTTCCCGCAGATTTGATAGCCGATTTGATTTATAAGCTCCGGGATCACGGGATTTACTTTGCCCGGCATTATGGAGCTTCCGGGTTGGACGGCAGGTAAATTTAGCTCGTTTATACCGGCTCTTGGGCCTGACGAGAGTATCCTAAAATCAGTCGCGATCTTTGAAAGTGTGGTGGCAAGACGCTTTAAATTTGCCGAAATTTCGATATAAAAGTCTGCGTTTTGCAAGCCGTCGAATAAATTTTCCTCCATTTTAAATTTCTTACCCGTTACTAAATTTAGCTTCTCATAGACTTTGCTTAGATATCCCTCATGCACGCTAAGGCTTGTTCCTATCGCGGTCGCACCTAAAGGAAGCTCGCTAGCCTCGTCCAAAAGAGCTTTAAATTTCGCCTCCATCCTCTTTACGAAGCTAACGTATCCGCTAAAATACTGCCCGAAAGTCATAGGTACGGCAATCTTGTAGGCAAGTCCTACCAAGCCTTAGCGCGTTCTCGTGCTCTTTTTGCTTTTTGCTTAGCGCCGTCTCGAAATGTTTTAAAGACTCGCCAAGCTTTAATAAATTTGCATGCACGCTCATTTTCATGGCTGCTGGTATCACGTCGTTGGTCGATTGTCCCATATTTACGTGCGTGTTTGGATGCACGACATCGTAGCCTTTTTTGCCTGTGATGAGTTCGTTTGCCCTGCAAGCGATCACTTCATTTACGTTCATATTCGTAGATGTACCGCTACCTCCTTGAAAGACATCGATCGGGAAATTTTCGCCAAGTTTGCCAGCTACTACTTCGTCTGCGGCTTTGCAGACCGCTTCGCAAATTTGCTCGCTTATGGCACCGCACTCGTGATTTGCCAAAACGGCAGCCTTTTTTATGTAGGCTACGCTTTTGATGTATTCGTCCATTTCATAATGGCTCACTTCCGAAACGGCGAAATTTCTCATCGCTCTAAGCGTTTGCACACCGTAATACACACTATCCTCAAGCTCGCATTTGCCTAAGAAATCACTATCTTTTCTCATTTTATTCTCCTTAAATTTATTATTGTTAAAGGACTATTTTAGCCAAGAAGAAGCCAAAAGGCACAGAAACCACGATACTTAAAAGTCCGGGCAAGAAAAACGGATGGTTTATGATAAACGATCCCGTATCGTCCGTAGAGATTGCAAAAGCCGTAGTTGGATATATGTTTGTTATGTATAAAGCGCTGACCGCTACGAAGCTAGCCAGTATCGTTCCTGCATCTACGCCAAGAGAGGCGGCGATAGGCATCAAAAGCGCTGCTGTCGCACCTTGAGAGAATAAAACCGCACTCGTACCAAAAAATATGACGGCTAAAAGTGCGGGATACTCTTTTAAAAGCTCGCCGGCCATCTCTTTTACCGCAGGTATATGCACGCCTATGGCAGTAGAGCTTAGCCACGTGATGCCAAGCACTACTATAAATGACTCCGCGCCAGAAACGAAAATGGAGCTTTTCTTGATATCTTCAAGCGGGACTTTACAAGGAAAAACCATAACAAAGGCTACAAAAAGCATAGTTATGACGATGATATCTCGCGAAGAGAGATCATGCCCGATCTGCTTTTTAAATAAAAGCATTATTACGATAAAAACCACGCTTGCTAAAAACAGCCACACGGATATTTTTGCCTCTTTCGTAGTCCGAGCCGTTTTTTCTTCGGGTGATTCGAAGCTAACGAGACCCTTTTTGACTCTTTCTTGAAAGATAGGATCGTCTTTTAGCTCGACTCCTTGTTTGCTCGCAACAAAAGCAGCCACAAGAGCCGCGATCGCAGCAGAAGGCACGATGACCATCAAAGCGCTACCAAAACTAACTCCCATAGGCTCTAGCGTAAGATATAAAGCCGCAGTTGCCGCCGAGATAGGCGAAGCCGTTATAGCTAGCTGCGACGCTACGACAGCCGAGCTTAGCGGCTGAGAGGGGCGCACGCCGTTTTCTTTGGCAACTTGTTGGATGACGTTTAGCACCGCCATAGCCGAATACCCCGTACCGGTAAGTACCGTTAAAATAAACGTCGAGGCGGGAGCTAAGAAATTTATATATTTTGGATGATTTCTTAAAATTCTCTCGGTTATTTTGACCATATACGCCATACCGCCCGCTCTTTGCATTACCGAGATCGCCAAGATAACGGCCATTATGATGAGCATGACGGCTATTGGTATTTCTCCTGGTTTAACTCCCATGATAAATACAAGTATGACAAGTCCCAGGCCGCCTGCGAGCCCCACGCCGATACCACCAAGTCTAGCTGCAAGCACTATACAGCCAAACAGCACGATCATTTCGATCATATCATCTCCTTTAATGGAATTTTTCAGGAGAATTTTAATGCCGTCAGGTAATAAAAAAGTGATATTTGCCCGTTAAGAGTTTATGAGTCGGTATCCCATCATCGATACATTTTGTATCGAGTCGGTGGCCAGCTTTTTCTTAAGCCCTAGTACCAGCGATTTAAGGGCGGTTTTGTTCATGGTATTATAAGGATCTAATGCAAGAAAAATTTCATCATAGCTGGCTACTTCGCCGTGCTTTTCATAAAGTAAAAACAAAAGCGAATTTTCAAGTTTAGTCAAATTTACCTCTTTACCATCATGAAATTTGATAGTGCGATTTGCCGGATCGTAAAGTCCGATGCCGCCTAATTTTAGGGCGTTATTTGGGAAAAATGCGTCTGAAATTTCAACCAGGATCGTCGCTATAAATTTATCCTCCTCATCCTCACAGATAAAATCGATGACTTTAAAAATGCTTTACTTTTTGTAGTAGCGGTTAAATTCGTAGATCGCCGCAAACGAGTCCGCTTTGCCGCTCAATAAAAGCTTGTCGATATTTTCAAGATGCTTTATAAAGGACTCGTCTTTTAAAATTTCGTAGTATTTTTTGCCTAGTAAATTTTGCGTATTAAACCCGAAAAAATCCCCCACTAGTTTGTTGGTATAGACTATTTCTTGGCGTTTGTTGCGGATGTAGATGCGATAAGGCAGATGATCGAAGGTGCTAAAATTCATGGCTTTTAAAATTTTTTATAATTTTACGAAATATAGCATAAATTTATGAAATTTATCCGCGAGCAATTTCCCCTTAAACATTATTTTGCTAAACTCCATTAAAATTTAAGGAGCGAAAATGTCAAAGATAAATATCGAAACTAAAGAGCAGTTTAAGGATTTTTGCGAGCAGTTACGCGCACAAAAGGGCTACAAAGACCCACTTGCGTTTGGCATCGCGCGAGTAGATCTTGGGCAGCTAAATGAGGATAAAATTTTGCAAGCCAGCTACGCCGTGGTAAATTTCAAAGAGAGCTTCCTCTCGGCTGCCGCGCTTGTTTGGGCGTTGAAAGAGTGTGGCGTCGAGGTTGATTTTAAAGCCAGCGAGTTCGTCGCAGGGTTTGATGCGAAGGTCGCTAAGAAGGCATGGAAGCTTTTTGGAGTGTTTAAGGATGAAATTTCGCAGCATAAAAACGTTCAGGTCGTAAATGCAGTGCGTCACGCGCTGGAAGATGAGAAAAACGAGGGCAAATTCCGCGTCGTTTTTATCTACGAGGATACAAAGCCGCTCAGCGCCGAGGCCGTTTATCTGAAGCTTTATTTGCTTAGCTTGCAAAAAGCGCCGCTTCGCTCTCTTTGTCTGGAGGGGGCTTTTGGGGCGTTATCAAACGTGGCTTGGGGCGCTGATGGCAAGCCTATCGAGCTTGAGTGGCTACGCGCGAATGAGATAGAGCTCAAGATGAGCGGCCGATATCCGGCGATAGTGAGCGTGGATAAATTCCCGCGCTTTTTAAGTCACATCATACCGGCCGAAAATACGCGCATCCTAGATACCGCTAAGGTGCGCATGGGTGCTTCGATAGCGGCCGGAACGACCGTCATGCCGGGTGCTGCGTATGTGAATTTCAACGCAGGAACGACTGGTAGCGTGATGATAGAGGGTCGCGTCAGTAGCTCCGTGGTCGTGGGCGAGGGCAGCGACGTGGGCGGGGGTGCTAGCATCCTTGGTGTGCTTAGTGGCACGAACGGCAACCCCGTCAGCATCGGCAAGCATTGCTTACTGGGCGCAAACTCGGTCACCGGCATACCCCTTGGCGATAAATGTATCGTAGATGCGGGCATAGCGGTGCTTGAGGGCACGAAGGTCTTTATCAGCCAGGCGGAGCAGGGCAAGCTCGCCGTGATAAATCCAAATTTTAAATTTGATCGTGAAATTTACAAAGGTCTCGAACTTGCGGGGCTAAGCGGGCTACACTTCCGCCAAAACAGCCAAAACGGGCAGATCACGGCAAGTGCTAGCAAACGCGCGATAAAGCTGAATGAGGCTTTGCATTAGGAGGCGGCGATGAAGATAGGCATCGTGTTATACGATAAGGTAAATTTGCTAAATTTCGCTCAGATCAGCGACTTTGTGCGCGGACTTGATGGTGCGAGGGTGAAGACCTATGCTCTAAAGCCTGAGATCGTCGATGAGGTCGGGCTTAGGCTACATCCTGAAATTTACGCCGAGAGCCTATACGGGCTTGAGGCTATCATCGTGCCAGATGGCATAGGTGCTTTAAGCCTTAGATACGATGAGATATTTTTAAGCTGGATCAAAGGCGCTTTAGGAGCGAAATTTAAGATCGGGCTTGACCTTGGAGTGCTGATACTTGGGGGAGCCGGGTTTTTAAAAGGACGCGAGGCGGCCATAAGAGGCGGCTACAAAAATGCGCTGAGCGAATACTGCGAATTCATCGATGCAAAAATGTGCGATAGTGACGGTGTGATCAGCATTTGCGAGCTAAACAGCGAGGTCAGGAACGCTCTTTTTGAAATTCTAAAGTAAAGTGACGGCGAGGCGATCCTAGCAGCGACCGTGTCTGCTACCTATGATCTATTTGAAAAATCTCTCATACTAGCCCACACACTGACGAGCAGTAGCGGTAAAACGGCGTCTGATATGAGGTCAGCCACCGCAAGAAATGGCTGCGTGAAAGCCCTTAAACTCTGCACCGAGTGCAATGTATGCAAGGTAGCGACGGCGATGAGCAAAAATGCATACGAGCTAAAAATTTTACTTTTTGCGATGCGCGCCATTTTGAAATTTAACACTATCCAAACAAATAGCAAAAAGCACCACAAAAACGGCAGCACACCAAACAAGATCAGCATGTTTAACGATCTATCCGCGAGGTAAAATCCCGCGCAGCAAAGCAGAACTATGATAGTCACTATGCCGGCGCGCCTGAAAGTGCAGCAGACGTTTGAGCCCGAGATCTGCGAGATCAAGTGAAAGCTTTTGTGAAAAAGAGTGAGTGCGGCGATTAGAAAGATCAGCCGTACCACTGCAAGCGGCGTTTGTAGCTGCTCGCTCGCGGGGAAAATTTTCGTCAGCTCTATCACAAGCAGACACAGCGCGGCGCAGATACCGTTAAATTTAGCGGCCTTGAATTCGGCGTTCATCTTTTTCCTTTAAAATTCTATATTTGATCAAGCTGAAAATTTTAAAGTGAATATACATAAATTCATTTTAAACAAGGCTTGCTGTGCGGTTTGTCCGCCAAAAGCGCAAAAATGTCGTGCCAGGCCCATAGGACACCCTAAAATAGTGGCGATAGATAGTAGTGAAAAGCTCAAGGATTGTATGTATAAGAAGATGATGGGAAAATAGCGTTTTACCCGAAAGAATTTTATGAGGCAAGGCGCGATAAAGCTTATCGCACCGATATTATTTCGCCTTTATGTATCCATAGCGACGTTGTCCCAGTCGTTTTCCTTGTCCATATCTACGATCCACCACAGTCCTGCGCGACGCTCCATTACGACGCCCTCGTCAAGTTTCTTTGGCATCGGTAGATTGTTTATGCGTGCATTGACGCAGGCCCAGTGATAGCGGTAGATGAGGTCGGCTTCGTCCAAAATTTCGTCGATGTCTCTTAGCTTTGCAGCTGCGATGAATTCGTCTAAATTTGAAAATTTAGCCACGATGCCTATGGCTGTCGGACCGTCTACTATGGTGTCCGGGAAATTTAGCTCGTCCACAAAGCCTAAAGCCCAAACAAGCGCCCAGTAAGACTCGTATTTCCAGACCATGTTTATGATCTCTTGCTCGTTGGCCTGCGCGTCTATGACGCTCTTTTCTTTTGGCGTGAGATCGTTTGTAACGCCAAAAGCCTCCAGCTTGCCAAGTAGGAATTCACGCTCGTTTTCATAGTTACCGTTGTTTTGCTCTAGAGCTGCTAAGATCGCTATCAGGCAGGCTACGGCGCGTCTAGATATCTCCTCTACGCTTCTTTTTCTGACCTCGTTTTTGCCGTCAAGCATAGGTAGCCAGTCGATGTATGGGATGTCTAGCTTTTTTAGCTTCTCAATATTTTGGGCTTTTCTAGACTCTGGCGCTTTCTCGCCACCTTTTTTGAATGCGTTAAAAATTCCCGTTTTCTATCCTTATTCGACGGTTACTGATTTTGCTAAATTTCGCGGCATATCGACGTTGTTACCAAGCCTCACTGCGATCTCGAGCGCTAAAATTTGCAGTATTATCATCATCTCGAAAAATTCGCTCATCGGATGATCTTGCTCGCTAGTCTTTATAAAATCATCGCTAAGCTCGAACTCCTCGGGGCTTATCGCTACGATATAAGCGTCTCTTGCCGCAAGCTCTAAAGTATTGCTCTTCGTCTTCTCGTATAAAAGCGTCTTTGGCATGAGCGCTATGGTAAAGAGCTTCTCGTCCGCAAGTGCGATAGGTCCGTGCTTCATCTCGCCCGACGGATAGCCCTCGGCGTGCAGATATGAAATTTCTTTGAGCTTGAGCGCTCCTTCTAGCGCGAGCGGATAGAAGATGTCACGTCCGATAAAGAAAAAGCCGTGCCCGTGCATATAGTGCTTGCTTAGGCGGTGTAGCTTTTCTTGCAGGCTCGTATCGATGTTTAAAATTTGAGGTATGTGAAGCAGCGTCTTTATCTCTTTATCAAGCTCTTTTGCGCTTAGCGAGCCCTTAGCTTGGGCCACTTGAAGCACCAGCATCCAAAGTAGCGCCACTTGCGTAGCAAAGGCCTTTGTGCTGGCTACACCCTTTTCGATGCCTGCACGCGTTAAAAGCGTGATGTCCGCGATACGCACGATCGAGGAGTTGTCGACGTTGCAGATGGCTAGCGTTTTTAGCCCGTTTTCTTTAGCGATCTTAAGCGCTTCTAGCGTGTCTGCGGTCTCGCCGCTTTGGCTGATGACGATAAATAGCGAATTTTTAAGCAGTTTTGGCTTGCGGTAGCGAAATTCGCTCGCTACCTCGACCCTGGCTCTAACGTCAGCCAAGCGCTCGAAAAGATAGCTCGCCGTAAGTGCGGCATGATAGCTCGTCCCGCATGCACAAAGCACGATATCATCGAGACTTTTTAGGTATTCGTCGTCTAAATTTTCGAGCGAAATTTTATGATTTTTCACACGTCCCATGAGAGTCTCCGAAACGACCGCGCTTTGCTCGTAAATTTCCTTTTCCATGAAAAAGGTATAGCCCTCTTTTTGCGCGTAGCTCTTGTCCTTTGGTAGGGCGCTAAAGCTCACGTTCAGCCTTTTGTGTGCCTTAAATACGGCGATCTCTTCAAGGCTTACAAAGCCGTAGCTCTTGTCGTCGAGATAGCATACCTCCTTTGCCACGCCGATTAGCGGAGCGTCTGAAGAGGCGAAATATACCTCCTTTGCGTCACTTTTGCCTATCGCCATAGGAGCAGCATCTTTTGCAAAGAAAATTTTATCAGGCTCGGTTTTGGTGATGAGAAGCGTCGCGTATGCGCCTCTTAGTCTGGCGATGGTCGCCTCGTAGGCCTTGAATGCGTCCTTTTTCTCTTTTAGCGTCTCCTCGAAAAGATGGACTATGACCTCGGTGTCAGTCTGGCTTATAAATTTCACGCCTTTGGCCTCGAGCTCCTCTTTTAGCTCCTTATAGTTTTCGATGATGCCGTTGTGCACGACAAAGGAGTGCTCGCCAAGGTGCGGGTGAGCGTTTATCTCGGTCGGTTTGCCGTGCGTCGCCCAGCGCGTATGGCCTATCGCCACGCCAAAGCCTTCCGAGGTGAAGTCTTTGACCTTGTCGGCTAAATTTTCAAGCTTGCCAACGGCCTTGAAATAATCTATCTTGTCGCCGCTCATCACGGCCATACCCGCGCTGTCGTATCCGCGGTATTCGAGCTCTTTTAGTCCGTTTAAAATGACGCTTTTTTTCTCTTTATCTCCGATGTATCCTACTATTCCGCACATATTTTTACTCGCTTATCAATAAATTTAAAATTTTCTCGCCGTTACGGCACAGCCTATCGTTTTTCTCGATCAAAAAAAGATTACGCGTGCGATTTTTGATGGTCTGTATCCTGGCGCTCGCGATACGAAAATTCGCCTCGTTCATGACGCTCATTACATAGGCCATCAGCCCACGCTGATCTTTTGCGTTTATGCCAAGTCTGGCATAGTCTTTTGAGTGATTGATGTCGAAGTTTATCTCATCTTTGTTAATATTTGGTTTGAGCGGCTTTGGATTTTCGCTGCTTTTTAGCGCGTTTCTTGCGAGCCGCTCGATGTTTTTTAGCTCCGAGGTCTTGATGTTTTTGTTAAAGTCCAGCCTGATGTAAATTTTCTTATCAAAAAGCTCGAAGATCTCCATATATGCCAGATCAAAACCGGCCAGATCGGCAAGCAACGCGGCTAAATTCATAGGCTCGTTAGAGATGATCTGTAGGCTTAAATTTTGCTGGTTTTGCACGAAAATATCTAAATTTTCGCACGCATTTGCCATTTTGCTTAGATTTATGATCTCGTTTGCGCTGTATTTTGCAAAGACTAAATTTGAAGTGATGTCAAAAATTTTGTCCTTAAGGCTTGGCTCGAGCGCTTCGTAGGCTTGGTTGCGCTTTATGGAGTGCTCCTTTTTGACGCGTCTGGTAGCTTCATCGAGTAAATTTTCATCGTCAAAGCTTTCAAGCGAAATTTCATAAAGCTCACGTAAGAGTTTCGCGTTATAGGCGTTATAAAGCTTCTCACTAGTGGCGTTTATCACGCAGTAGCTAAGGATATAGAGCAGCTTTAAGACCTGCTTATCGCCAAGCTTTGATATAAAGGCGAATATCACGCGCTGAGAGTAGATGTCCTCTCTGTTTGAGACGTTACTCATGAGAGTGTGGTATTTTACGAGCAAGACGCCGACATTCACGGACTTTGCACTAAGGCCAAGCCTATTTGCGTATGCTCTGAATATATTTGAGCCAACGACGCTGTGATCGCCGCTTAGGCCCTTGCCCACGTCGTGCATGAGCGTTACGATCTTTAGCATCATCTTGCCCTCGGCGCACAGCTCTTGATATAAATTTCTTATGAATTTATCTTTTATGTTTTCCAGGTAGCGTACGCTCAAGATACTGTGCTCATCGACGGTGAAATCGTGATATCCGTCGTATTGAGCCAGCTGAGAGATATGCTCCATCGGTTTTACTAGGATTTGTATCATCTGCGCGTCTAGTAGGGACTTTAGTATGCAGTAGGCGTTGTTTCTGGTAAATATCTTTTTAAACTCGACGATCGCTCTTTCAAGCTCGTTTTTGCCTATTTTCGCCCGTTTTATGTAAAAGACGGTGCTTATGTCAAATTTATAATTGATATCCTTTAACGAGAGTAGCTGCTTTATGAGGATGTCGATATTTACGGGCTTTTTATGCACCGGCGTGTAGATCGCACCGTCTATCTCGTAAAAGCCGTTTTGGCGGCGCGCTAGCCGCTTTTGTGTGAAATTCAGCTCGCTTTTAAACAGCGGTCTGCAAAGGCAGGCGGCTAGAAACCGCGAATAGATGGCGACGTTATTCATGTTGCTTAGCATTTTTTGGCTGATTATGCTCTCGTTATCCTGTGTTTTTTTGGACTTGGTCTGCATGAAATTTGTGATCGTCTCTACGCTGGAGGCGCTAAATTTATCGGAATTTTGCGTTAAATTCAGCGCTGATTTCAGACTCATCAAAAAATCTACATTTAGGTTAAAGGCGGCAATCTCCTTTTCGTCCATAAATTTTAGCGCCTGAGATCTGACCGAAACGTCGCTGTCAAGGCAGTTTAGTATGCAGTGTAGATGCCAGACCTCGTCGCTACCGCCAAAGCCGGTTTTGAGATCTGGCTCTTGATGTAGATATTTTATATTTTCAAATGGCAAAAACGCCTTTATGTGATAGCTCAAAAACTCGAGTTTGTCGTGCTCTTTTAGCTTTGCGATCTCGCTTTTGGTCAGACGATAGAGGCTTTTTGAGCCGCAGATGTAGCGCACCTGTGAAATTTCGCTCTTGGCTCTCACGTCATCTTTATAATGTGCGAAAAATTCGTCTATTTCGACGCTTTTTATCTGCAAATAGATCGGCGAAGCGTTTAAAATTTCAGTGAGCGTTTTGACGAAAAATTTTATATTGTAGCCTTTGACGTTTTTATAAACGATCAAAATTTCAAGCTGTGAGCTAGCTGAAATGATGCTTTGAGCGTATTTGCTCGTGGCTAAGACGCTTATGCTAAAAGCGTCTGTTTGAGGCATGAAGTCGCCGAAAAATTCCCTCATAGCCTCATTTAGATAGCTTTTTATGAAGTCGTCGTTCTCTTTGACTAAGAAATTTACAAAATTCCTGCCTTGATTTTTTTGAAAATATTTTGCGAGATTTTGTTTGAAGTCCTTGAAATTTTCGTTTATTTTCACGATATTTTGGCTAGTTTTAAATTCTTGGCTCGTTTGCATCAAAATAAATCCAACTTTAAATTTATGAACCTCGATGATACTAAATTTTTGCAAAAACAAAGCTTTTTTTTCATATAATCCAAGCATTAGTTTAAGCTTTAGGATAAAATCACGATAATGAAAATACTCGATAAACTGCAAAGCGGCGAACGTTTGAGTAAAGACGAAGCCTTTTTGCTTTATGACCTGCCGCTTTTCGACTTGGCGAAATTTGCTAACATCAAACGTCAAAATTTACACGGCAAGAAGGTCTTTTTCAACGTAAATCGCCACATAAATCCGACAAATATCTGCGCTGACGTCTGTAAATTTTGCGCATTTTCGGCGCATCGTAAAAATCCAAATCCATATTTGATGAGCCACGACGAGATAATGAAAATCGTGCAAAATGCCGTAGAAAACGGAGCTAAAGAGATACACATCGTCTCGGCTCACAACGCCAAAAGCGGCTGGCAGTGGTATCTTGAAATTTTTAAAAAGATCAAAGAGGCCTATCCAAATTTGCATGTCAAGGCGATGACTGCAGCCGAGGTTGATTTTTTGGCGCGTCATTACGGGCTTAGCTACGAGGAAGTGATCGAAAAGATGCTAGAATACGGCGTAGATAGCATGCCAGGCGGCGGGGCTGAAATTTTTGACGAGGGCGTGCGGGCTAAAATTTGTAAAGGTAAGGTCAGTAGCGAAAACTGGCTAAAGATACACAAAATGTGGCATGACAAAGGCAAAGAAAGCAACGCCACGATGCTTTTTGGACATATCGAAAGCCGTGAAAACAGGATCGATCACATGCTGAGGATCCGTGACGTTCAGGACGAGACCGGCGGGTTTAACGCGTTCATCCCGCTTGTCTATCAGCGCGAGAATAACTATTTAAAAGACGTGAAATTCTTAGGTTCGGTCGAAATTTTAAAGACAATGGCCATATCTCGACTCGTGCTTGATAACGTGCCTCATATAAAGGCTTATTGGGCGACTTCGACTCTGAATTTAGCTATGATAGCGCAGGAGTTTGGCGCTGATGATCTAGACGGCACGATACAAAAAGAGAGCATCCAAAGCGCTGCTGGTGCTGCAAGTGCGAATGGAACCAGCATGAAGACGTTTTGCGATATCATAAAAAGCTCGGGATTTATTCCTGTCGAGCGCGATAGTTTGTATAACGAGATCAAAATTTATTGATAAAGGGGGCTTTTGTGGATATTTTTTCTTTAGCGCAGAACAAAACCAGCGTAAAGCAAGAATTTGGCGCCGGACTTACGACGTTTTTGGCGATGATTTATATCGTGCCTACGAACGCTTTCATAATGAGCGAAACCGGCATGCCTATGGAGGCCTTGATCACCGCAACGGCCTTGATCACGATATTTTCGACCGTTTTAAACGGGCTTTGGGCGAATACTCCGGTTGCGATGAGCGTGGGGATGGGGCTAAACGCTTATTTTACATACGGGCTGTGTTTAGGCATGAAAGTACCGTGGCAAACGGCGCTTGGCATCGTTTTTTTGAGCGGAATTTTATTCATTGCGCTATCTTTCACAAATTTTAGAATTTGGGTCATCAGATCTATCCCTGTCGATCTGCGCCGTGCTATCAGCGCAGGTATCGGCACTTTTATAGCCTTCGTCGGGCTACAAAAAATGGGCATAGTCGTAAACAACGACGCGGTTTTGGTCGGACTTGGAAATTTAAAAGATATGAACGTTTTGCTCGGTATCATCGGGCTTATATTAGTCATTTCGTTTTGGGCGTGGAAGATAAAAGGCGCGTTCATATTGTCCGTTTTGGCGACCTCGTTGATCGCTTGGATATTTGGAATTTCACCTTATCCGAAGGAATTTATCTCACTGCCCGCATCTATCTCGCCTATTTTTTTAGAGCTTGATATAAAGAGCGTATTTTACGATGCGATGGGAAATTTCAGCCTAGCGCTCCTGCCTATCGTGGTCGTATTTTTTGTGACCGATCTGTTTGACTCGATAGGCACTCTATCAGCCGTGGGCATGAGAGCGGGGATCTTTAGCGAAAGTAAAAAAGACGGCATCGTGAAGCTAGAAAAGACCCTGGAGGCGGACGCCGTAGCGACTGCAGCCGGAGCGCTCGTGGGCGTTAGCACGACTACCTCGTTCGTCGAGAGCGCCAGCGGTGTGGAGGAGGGCGGACGGACCGGCCTTACCGCGGTAGTTTGCGGACTATTTTTCATCCTCACGCTTTTCATGCTGCCACTGTTTAAAGCTATACCCGCAAACGCCATATATCCGATACTCGTGATGGTCGGTATTTTGATGTTTGCCGAGCTTGGCGAGATAAATTTCAAAGACAGCGCCACTGCGGTCGCGACATTTTTCATGGTCGTGCTGATACCGCTTACATACTCGATCACAAACGGGCTCGCGTTTGGTTTTATGGGGTATTTGATAGTTAAAATTTTAAAACGTGAATTTAGCGATCTGAACATCGGCATAGTCGTGCTGGCGCTCATTAGCTTTGTCGTATTTTTAGTGCATTAAGGAGAGGAAGTGATATTTTATTCTTACGATGAATTTGCCGTAGATGTTAAAAAAATGGCTGCCGAGATAAAGAGCGAATTCAGTCCTGACGTGATACTGGCTATCGCGCGTGGAGGGCTTACTTTAGGCCACTCTTTGGCGGTCGCACTAGATAACCGAAACCTTTTTACGCTAAATTCCATCCATTATGAAAATACGAATAAACTCGATACTATTGATATATTCAATGTCCCAAACCTTAGCAAATACACTAAAATTTTGCTCGTCGATGACATCATAGATAGTGGCGAGAGCATGGTCGAGATAAAGCGCGAACTGCTTAAAAGCTATCCAAATTTAGTGATCAAGATAGCGACCGTTTTTTATAAGCAAAAGGCGCTTTTGCTACCTGATTACAATGTCAAAGAGGCACACGACTGGGTCGAGTTTTTCTGGGATATACATATTTAAGGCTAAATTTTGATAAATAGCATAAGAGAGTCGGCTCTACGTCATAGGATTTTGACCATAACTTTTATATGCGTGATCGAGCTTGCTTTTTTGTTATATTGCGTATCGCAGCTTAGCATAAGCTACTACGAAGCGTCCATTTTTTTCGAGAAAAACAGCGCGATTGGCTACATAGTGCGTGCTAGTTGTGCGATTTTTGGGCAAAACGACTTTGCCTTGCGCGCTCCGATGGTGATTTTTCACATTTTAAGCGTGATCTTGCTTTATAAGATCAGCAAATTTTATCTAAAGCTGGAATTTGACCGTGTCGTTGCGGTCGTGCTTTTTATACTTTTGCCCGGCACATTAGCCAGCGCGATAGTCGTAAATAACGCCGGTCTTTGCATAATGCTGACGCTTTTAGCCCTTTATCTTTTTCATACGGATCGTAAAATTTTATTTTATCCGCTGTTTTGCGCTATTTTTTTTATTGACGGCGATTTTTTGATGCTTTATCTGGCGTTTTTTATCTACGCGATGTATCGTAAAAACGCTCCTCTGGCATGGATGAGCGCACTTTTGTTTTTGCTTTCTTTATATGTTTTTGGCTTTGATACCAGTGGCCGTCCAAGTGGGCATTTTGTCGATACTTTCGGCGTATTTGCCGCTGTGTTTTCTCCTTTTGTTTTTGTATTTTTCGTCTATACACTTTATAGAATTTGGATCAAGGAGAAAAAGGAGCTTTTATGGTTTATTTGTATAAGCTCGTTTTGTTTTTGCATGGTGGTATCGATCCGTCAGCGTATCGAACTAGAGGAATTCCTGCCGTTTTGTATCATCGCTACGCCGCTTATGGTGCGTATGTTTTTTAGCTCGTATCGCGTGCGTTTGCCGCAGTTTAGGAAAAAATATAAAATTTTTACCGGGCTCGTCGTCGTATTTTTGGGTATAAACTGGCTGTGTTTGGTGTTTAATCCGATATTTTATATTTTCTTAAATGAGCCGGCAAGGCACTTTGCCTATAAATTTCATGTGGCAAAAGAGCTTGCTGGCGAGATAAAAGCGGCCGGATATCAGGATATAAATGTGGAAAATCAAAGGCTTGGGCTCAGGCTTAAATTTTACGGCGTCAATGTAAGCTCAAAAAGCCGAAATTTACTTGTCAGCTCAGATAAAAACGCCGAATTTAAAATAGAAAAATTTGGTAAAGAGATCGCGAAATTTGAGGTTAAAGGATGATGAAAATGGTGACGAATAGAGCGTTTACGATGATAGAGCTTGTTTTTGTTATCGTGATAGTTGGCATTTTGGCTTCTTTGGCGATACCTAGACTTGAGCGCAACGGAGCTAAGGAAGCTGCCGAGCAGATACTTTCGCATATAAGATATACGCAACATTTGGCTTTACAGGATGATAAATTTAGCATAAGTGAAAAAGAATGGTATAAGGGGCGCTGGAGAATATATTTTAATTCTATGACAGAAGATAGCGATATTATTTGGCGTTATGTAGTCTTTTATGATATGCGTGGAGTCAAGGATTTTTCAGGTAATCCAAATAACGGCATAGTAAATATTGCAAATGATCCAAGCAAACCAGGTGGTAAGCTTATAGATAAATTTCAAAAACAATCTATACCAGAAAAAGCAAGAAATAAAAATTTAAATCTAACAAAAAGATATGGTATAGGTGGTAAGTATGGTGTAATAACGTCAAAGGAATGCAGTGGAAACACAATAGCTTTTGATAACATAGGGCGACCATATTCTGCTTTGCAAAATTCAAAAGGACCATACGATAAACTTTTGAAAAAGGAATGTATTGTTACTCTAAAAGATAATACTGGGCATCAAGCCAAGATACATATCGAGCCCGAAACCGGTTTTGCTTACATCACTTATAATTAGATATTATATAAATTTACTCAAAAGCTTATTTTTTCAACATCCTTTAAGCTTGCCTTGTATATAATTCCAGCTCACGATTTAAGAAGCCACCTTTAACTTCCCTGTTAATAAAGCCTTTTCTTTTTTATCGTTTGTTCTTTAACCTACCATTGTTAAACTATTAGTCAATCTTTGAAATCTAAACAAGTGATCGATTGAGCCGATCTGCTTTTAGGCTTTCTTTGGAAAGTAATCAGCAGATCAAAAACTAAATCATCTTTTCTTTGTAATAGATAAAGATGTATTAAAACATAAAAAACAAAAGTTTTTAGATTAAAAACTTCATATATCAAAAACCACTTAGACATTATCTAAGTAAGTGTCAAACCTTACTTATGCAATAACGATTTGCGAAGCAAGGAGTGTTGCAGTCTTTAGGTGGGTCAAGGGAGCATAGCTCCTTGTCGCAAGGAAAGGCTTTGCCTTTCTGCGAAGTAAATATGGAGAGTTTGATCCTGGCTCAGAGTGAACGCTGGCGGCGTGCCTAATACATGCAA